>WJLY01000268.1 GCA_014728245.1 Candidatus Effluviviaceae Genus IV sp. | reverse complement strand
CCGCACGAGCTTCCGGGGCAGGTGGAGATACTCGCGAACCCGCGGGTGTACGGGTCGTTCCAATCGGGCTCAAAGAGCAGGGGACTCATCGGCGACTTCACACTCTACACGTCGGTCATGCCGCTCGCGCTCGAGGAGGACCACTGGACGTGCGATTTCGACTCGCTCTCGGACGGCCACTTCTCCTGGGGCGTCTTCACCGACCAGGGGAACGGGCTCTACTACGAGCGCGGGGACGGCGTCGAGAACGAAGAGGAGGACATGCGCTACGCGGGCGACGGCGCAACCGCCACAGTGTTGAACCCCGGTCCCGGCACGAGGACCCACAGCATGACCGCGGTCAAGGCCGGGACGTACGAGGAGAGCGTCTGCGCGATCGAGAGCCTGGCTGTCACGGCGGGCGACTCCGTCGTCTACGAGGTCACTTCGGACGGTGGCCTACGCGTCGACAACTACGGGCCGGCGGCGACGTACGACCTGCGGGCGATGCTGGTCGACGGCTCTGGCGAGGACCTCTTCGTGCACGAGGGGATCGAGATTTCCGGGACCACGCGGCACCGCATCGCGCTCAACTGGCCCACACACGGCGGGGAACTCTCGATCGCCGTCGACTACGGGCTCAACGGCACGGTCGACGAGACGATCTGGGTCGCCGACCAGAGCGGGTGGAGCGACGTCCCTGAGTCCGGCGCGGAGCCTGGCATCACGCTCGTCGCCCGCAGCCGTCCGAACCCGTTCCGGACCGGCACGACGCTCGAGTACTACATGCCGGAGCGAGGACACGTGACGGCCGACGTGTACGATGCGGCCGGGCGGAAGGTGGCGACGCTCGCCGACGGGTTCCGCGAGGCGGGCTGGCATAGGATCGAATGGAGGCCCGACGACGCACCGTCCGGCGTCTACTTCTGCAGCGTGCGTACCGCGGAGAGGGCGGAGACCTTGAAGATCGTGCGGCTGGAGTAGGCTGGAGCAGGCGGCGGTTGCCGTCCACGCATCCGCGCAGCAGGGTGGTCAGGGTTTTGCAGTGTGCTGCCTGGGAATTCACAGACTACTGTCCGGCGATTCGCAGGGCGCTGCTCGGAGGCTCGCAGGTGGTGCTCAGGGATTCCGCTACTCAGGCAGATCGCGGACCGGGATCTACTCCCACCACCGGCCCACGAAGTAGACCGACGAGTCGTCCTCCGAGAAGATCGGGTGGGTGCACAGGAACTCGTCCGGCCAGCTGTCGGGAGTGACGTTCTCGTAGCCGGAGCCGTCGGGTTCCATCATGTAGATGTCGTAGACGCCCATCCCGTCGATGGCGGCGACGGTGAAGACGAGCCGGTCGCCGGCGTGTGACCACTCGGCGATGAACTGCGCGTACCCGGTCGACGTGATCTGATTCTCGGCGGTGCCCTGCGGCGTGATGGTGAAGAAGTCGTAGTTGCCGCTCGGGTAGTGGTCGTCGAGCATCCTCTCGAAAACGATCGGCCCGCCGCCGGGCCCGATCCTGGGGTCGTAGTCGCCGAACGGCAGGTCGGCGTTTCCCTGCACGCCTGCCAGCGCGTAGTCGGTCACCTGAGTGGGATTCCCTCCGTCCTCGTCCATGATCCAGATCTGGCTCTCGCGGGTGAAGACGATCCGCTCTCCCTGCCAGTCGCAATCGCCGTCGTGGAAACCCGAGTCGTAGAGGAGCGTGGTCTCGCGCGTGACGGGGTCCAACTGGTAGATGTCCATCGTGTTGCCGGGGTAGTCGGGCCATGACAGGAAGAGGATCGACCCGCCTTCGGGAGACCAGCAAGGACCCGCGTCGAGCCAGTTGTTGCCGGTGAGCTGCTCGAACCCTGTTCCGTCGGTCCCCACGACGCAGATCTCGCTGTGGACGAAATCGCTCAGCCCCATGTTTTGCCGGAAGACCAGCGTGGAGCCGTCAGCGCTGAGGTCGATCCTGTGGATCGACTCGTCGCTCGTGTATATGAGATCGACCTCGCGCGTGGCGAGGTCGAGCCGGTAGATGCCGTATTCAAGGTCGTGCTCGGGCTGCGATGAGCCGTCGTCGGGCTCCGAGGGAGCCGGAGAGCACCCGGTCGCCGCGATGAGCGCCATTGCTGCGGCCGCCGGAAGGGCGGCCGATCGTGCGGCGAGTCCCAGATACATCAACGCTCAGCTCCGGTCTTCTCAGCCAGTTTCGATGGGTCCGCACGCGGTGGTCGGACCCGAGCGCGTGCGCAACGTCCGCCGCGGTCGCGCCCGCTAGCTGTGAGGCACCACGGCCCCGACCGCATCGCCCGGCGACTTCTCGGGCGGCCGCTCGAGAAGGTCCTCGAGCCAGCCCGCTCCCGGGACCAGCCTGCGCCTGAAGAACTTCCCCATGCTGGCGGGGTCCTTTGCCTCATGATACCGGAAGTACATCCACCCGTCCATGACGCCTACCACCTCAATCTTCCCGGTCCGGTGCGACATCACGAACTTGAAGCGCTTGCTGTGGCCGTCGAGCCTCGCTTTTGCGTCTTCGACTACGCGATATCCGCGCGCCAGCGGTACCTGGAACGAGTTCTTCACGCGTTTGACCGGCCTGCACTGGAAGACGTAGTAGGGGTTGACGCCGATGCCGACGAGCCCGCTCTGGAGGTCCGCGAGCACGTCCGGACTGTCGTTGACGCCCTTGAGAAGAACGCTCTGGTTGTTGACGATCACCCCGGCGCGCAGGAGCGCGTCGACCGCCCGGATGGAATCCTCCGTGATCTCTCTCGGGTGGTTGAATTGCGTCACCACGAAGAGGCGCCTTTCCGGCCTGGAGTGCTCGGAGAGGAGCGAGAGGAGATCGTCGTCCAGGATCCTCCGAGGCAGCACAATGGGGGTCCTTGTTCCGAACCGAATGAAATCCAGATGCTCGATGGGGGAGAGCTTGTCCAGGAGGAGCGAGATCGCATTGTTCGACAGGACGAACGGGTCGCCGCCGGAGAGAAGCACGTTGCTGATCTCCCCATGGCGCGCGATGTAGTTCGCAGCGTCCTCGATGCGCTTGAGTATCTCCTCGCTGGGGAGCCCGACCAGTCGCTTCCGGAAGCAGTGCCTGCAGTAGACGGCGCACCTGTTGGTCACGAGCACGAGGGCGGTGCTCGAGTACTTGTGCTGAAGCCCCGGGAGCTTCGTGTTCTCGCGCTCGCCGCTCGTGTCGTACGAACCGATCGTGGACAGCTCGCCCTCGCAGGGTATTGCCATCTTCCTTATCGGGTCCCCGGGATCGGACCAGTCTATGAGCGAGAGGTAGTACGGGGTCACGCTCATCGGATGATGTCCCGTCACGCCCGCCAGTCGCTCGCGTTCGTCGGGCGACAAGAGGCCTTGGCGCTCGAGTTCGCCGAGATCCCGGATGTTGCTCTCGAGTATTCCCTTCCAGACCATTTCCCATCACCTCCCCGGTCGAAGTAGCAGCAGGGGATCCCCACGGCGTCGCAGGCTGCCTCATCCATTCAGGCGAGTGGCCCGGACGGGGTCTAGGTCGACGTTCGCGTCATCCGGCGTCACACGCGGGGAGCCGGATGCGCGGGGACGTAATGCGACCCGATGCGGAGGCGCAACTCCGAGATGCGGGATCGTCGATGTCCAGTCCCTTGTGCGCCTCGAGGGGCAGCAACCTCGGATAGGGCGCGCTGCGGCGCTCTTGCTGCGAGGAACCGACCGACTGCCGAGGGTGCGGTATGGGGCCGCACGAGCAGTCATTTTCAATTATGGCCCTCGCAGCGGGTCATGTCAAGGTTCCGAAGGGCGCTCAATTACTGCGGCAGGGACCGGTAATTGCACCTGCTCGTTGGATGCATGGTTGGACTGAACGCTCGGCCAGTGCGTTGCTGCATCGATTGAGGGCACGTATGACCGCAAACGCTGCATGGAAGGCGCTCAGCCTGCGGGTGCTGAGGCGCCGAAGAACGTTGTCAGTTTCCATCGACAGTGCTCGGCGAGACGAATCTGTACGCGCCGATCACAGGTGGGTGACGCGTGTTCCCACTCGCAGGCGGGCGATGCGGCTTCTGATACCGGTCCTCCTGACATT
>WJLY01000032.1 GCA_014728245.1 Candidatus Effluviviaceae Genus IV sp. | reverse complement strand
TTCCCGGGGTGGGGCGGATCGGCGAGAATCGCAACTCCTTGAAGACAAGGAGGTTGCGATGATCACGGATGGTCAGGTTCGGAAGTTGCGTCGCTTGTTGGACGCGGGGGAGAGTTTGGTCGTTGCGGCAGAGAGGACCGGCATGGATGAGAAGACGGCGCGCAAGTATCGGGACACCGGTGCGTTGCCCTCGGAGCTGGCGAAGCCACGGACCTGGCGGACGCGCGTGGACCCCTTCGCCGCGGTCTGGCCCGAAGTCCAGGCGCGTCTGGAGGCGGAGCCGCGGTTGCGGGCGTTCACGCTGTTCGGGTGGCTGCAGGAGCGTTATCCCGGTCGTTTCCCCGACTCCCAGCGACGCACCTTCGAGCGTCGGGTGCGTGACTGGCGTGGCAAGCACGGCCCCGGCCGGGAGGCGATCTTCCCGCAGGTCCACGATCCGGGCGGGCTGGCGGCCTCCGACTTCACCGACATGCGTGCCTTGCGCGTCACGATCGCCGGGCAACCGTTCGATCACATGCTGTATCACTTCACGCTGACGTATTCCAATTGGGAGTCGGTCTCGGTCTGTTTCTCGGAGTCCTTCGAGGCCTTGAGCCGGGGGCTCCAGGAGGCGTTCTGGAGCCTGGGCGGTGTTCCCCGCCAGCACCGTTGCGACAGTCTCAGTGCGGCGGTCAACAACCTTTCGGAAGACCGCGAGTTCCGCGGCCGCTATCGTGACCTGATGGACTACTACCGGGTCGATCCGCAACGGATCAACGTCCGCAAGGCGCACGAGAATGGGGACGTGGAATCGTCGCACGGCCATCTCAAGACGGTCCTCGACCAGGCATTGCTGCTGCGCGGCAGCCGCGACTTCGCCAGCCGCGAGGAGTACGAGCGATTCCTGCGCCGGTTGGTTGAGAAGCGGAACCTGTCGCGATCGGCGAAGTTCGCCCAGGAGCGGGCGTTGCTGGGCGAGTTGCCGCCTGAGAAGCTGGATCACCGCCAGCGTGTCCGGGGAATCCCGGTCCGCCGCAGCAGCACGATCCAGGTCAAGCGCAACACGTATTCGGTCCACAGCCGATTGATTGGACACCGGGTCGACGTGGTGATCGACGCCGACTTCATCGAGGTCTGGTACGGAGGAAGCGAAGTGCAACGCATGCCCCGGCTGACCGGCAGCGGCAAGCACGCGGTCAATTACCGCCACGTGATCGACTCGCTGGTCCGCAAGCCCGGGGCGTTCGAGAACTACCAGTATCGCGAGGACATGTTTCCCAGCAGCCACTTCCGCATCGCCTACGATTGTCTCTGCCGCGATCACGGTCGCCGCAAGGGGGTGCGCGAGTACCTGAAGATCCTGCAGTGGGCGGCCCGCGACAGCCAGGACGCGGTGCAGGAGGCGCTGCGTCGGGCCATCGCCGAGGGTGGGGCCATCTCCGCGGAATCGGTTCGGCTGGCCGTCCAGCAGCACCAGGAAACGCCGCCGGTCACGGAGGTCGAGGTCGAACCGCCGGATCTGCATCAATTCGATTCGTTACTGCAATACCCCGACATGGAGGTCGATGCCGATGCGTACGAAGACGCCGAGCCAAGGTGGTCGCCCAGGGCGGCCCGCGACGGGAAGCCGTGCGAAGCCGAACACGCGGTTGACCGAGCAGTTCCGGGAACTGCGGCTGCCGATGTTCCGGGAGCACTTCGAGAGCCTGGCCGAGCGTGCGGTTCAGGAGCCGCTGAGCCACACGGAGTATTTGTCGGAGCTGACGGAACTGGAGTGCCAGGCCCGCCGGGAGAGCCGGATCGCCCGCCTGATGCAACAATCCCGGCTACCCTCATCGAAGACCTGGGACAACTTCGAGTGGACGCGGCTTCCGATCCAGGTGGCCCGGCAGATGGAGAGCCTGCGCGATGGCTCTTTCCTGGACCGCCGCGAGAACTTGCTGGTGTTCGGCAAGCCTGGCTCCGGCAAGAGCCACTGCCTCTGCGCCTTGGGCGAACAACTGGTCCATCAAGGTCGCTCGATCTTGTTCACCACCTGCAGTCTGTTGGTGCAGGAACTGTTGATCGCGAAGCGCGACCTGCGGTTGACCAGAGTGCTCAAGCGACTCTCCCGCTGCGACGGGCTGATCATCGACGACCTGGGCTACGTGCAGCAGAGCCGGGAGGAGATGGAGGTGCTGTTCACGCTGCTGGCGGAACGCTACGAACGCGGCAGCGTAATGCTCACGAGCAACCTTCCCTTCAGCAAGTGGGAGCAGATCTTCAAGGACGCCATGACCACGGCGGCTGCCATCGACCGCCTGGTGCACCACAGCGTGATCCTGGAACTGAACGTCCCCAGCTACCGCCTGGAGAAAGCGAAGAAGCCCGAACCGCGGCCGAAGACCTCGACCACCAAGTCCGCCAGAAAACAGCCGATCACCAAGCGACCGGATTCCTAATTGTCGCTAAAGCGGAAATGTAGTTGTCGCCGAACACGAGGCCCCATTGAAGCCGCTCCTCCGGCGTCAGACTGCGAATCCGAACCAGCCGCCTTCCTCGGCTAAACAGCCGAGGCCCCATTGAAGCTCGTCCGGGTCCTCGGTGTCGGGG
>WJLY01000267.1 GCA_014728245.1 Candidatus Effluviviaceae Genus IV sp. | reverse complement strand
GTCCTCGACAGCGCGCCGGTGCGCGTTCCCGGCTATCCTGCTTCGGGGCGCACGCTCTCGGCCGGATTCTCCTGGAGATTCTGGAACTGATCCCCGGATTGAGTCGCTCCACGTACCTTCCCCTGTTCACATCCAAGAACCGTTTGCATTGCGTTTTGCAATCCGTTAGATTCTAGTCGGCCGGGCGGGGGTGGGAGATGAAGGGGTTTCTGACGAGGGATGAGCGCTCGGTCGTCCTGTTCCTGGCGGTAGCGGTCGCGGCCGGCTCGTTCGTGCTCGGCGTCATGAGGATCGACCCGTCCACTGTCCCGCCCACCGAGAGCGAGGCGGCCGGAGCCGCGGACGTGAGCGAGACGCCGCCCGTCGTAGATCTCAACACGGCGAGCGGTCCCGAGCTGGAGTCCCTTCCGGGGATAGGCCCGGTCAAGGCGAAGGCCATCCTGGAGCTGCGGGCAGAGCGCGGCCGGTTCCGGTCTGTCGGGGAACTCGACGACGTGAGGGGGATCGGCCCCGCCACGCTCGAGGCGCTGCGGCCGTTCGTCGCGGTCCGGGACACGTCTTCCGGCGATCGCGCGCGCGGGCCGGATGAGGAACAGGGGAGATCCGAACATGGCTGACGACTTTCCTCGCACGCGGACCGTCATCGTGGCCAGGCTCCTGGTCGCTGTCGTTATCGCCGTGGCGGCGCTCTTCGGCGGTGCCGGCGTCGAGGTCCTCCCTATCATTATCCTCGGACTGATCGTGGCCGGCCTCACCGGTGTCTATCTCCTCTGGGACCGCTACGGAGGAGTGCCCCGGCTGCTGCTTCAGGTGCAGTTCGCCGTCGACATCGTATTCGTCACTCTCGTTGTCTATTTCTCGGGAGGGCTGGCGAGTCCCTTCAAGCTGCTGTACTTCCTGCCGGTCTTCGTGGCCTCCGCGCGGCTCGGCTTCAGGGCGGGCACCGCTTACGCGTGCGGCGCGGTGGCCGGGTACCTCGTGCTGAGCTTCGCCGACCCCGGCGGCTGGCTCTATCTGGAGGAGTCCGGAGCCTACGCTGAAGTCGCGACGCTCGTGGTGTCGCTCCTGCTCGTGGCGGCTCTCGTCGGGCACCTGTCGAGAGCGGCAGGTGAGACCGGGCGCGCGTTGGGCAGGACGCGGAACGAGCTCATGACGACGCGCGCGAGGATCGCCAGCATAGTCGACAGCATTGACAGCGGGCTGGTGCTTGTCGACAGTTCCGGAGAGGTCGTCTATCTGAACCGCGCCGGCGCCCGTATCCTCGGCGTCTCGGAGGACGCGGTGCGCGGTCGCGAATACCGCATCGCGTTCGCGGACGTCCCGGCCTTCTGCGAACGTCTCGCGGCCGCCCTCGAGTCCGGTCAGGCCGAGGCGAGGGCCGAGTTCTTCATCAGGAGGAGGGCCGGAGTCGGGACTCCAGTCGGCCTCTCCACGACGGTCCTCGGGGACGGCGAGACCGGGGAGCAGGGCGTGATCGCGATCTTCCAGGACCTCACGGAGGCGCGCCGCATCCAGGAGCGTCTGAGACACGAGGACCGGCTCGCCGCTCTCGGCGAATTCGCGGCCGGCCTCGCTCACGAGATCAGGAACCCGCTGAACGCCATCAAAGGCTCGGTCGACCTCCTCAGGGAGGACCTCGAGACCTCGGGCGACCAGTCGAAGCTACTCGACCTCGTCACGAGGGAGTCGGATCGGCTGGCCAAGCTGGTGCAGGACGTCCTCCACTTCGGAAGGATGGAATCGGGCGAGCGAGCGGCGGTCTCGCTCGACCCGCTGCTGCGCGAGGTCGAGGCCGTGGCGCGGGGACACCACAGTCACAGGGAAGAGATCGAGCTTGCCGTCGAGGCGGACGGCGACGTAGACGTCACGGGGAACGCCGACCAGCTGAAACGCGCCTTTCTCAACCTGACGATCAACGCTCTCGAGTCGATAGACGGACGGGGCCGGGTGCGACTGACGGCCGTCCGGCGCTCGGAGTTCGCGTCGCGCGGGCTCTCCGGCGGCTCGGATTTCGACATCGCGGTGATCGTCGAGGACACGGGTTGCGGGATCTCGTCGGAGAAGAGGGAGGAGATCTTTCATCCGTTCGACACCAGCAAGAAGGGTGGAACGGGACTCGGTCTATCCATAGTCGACAAGATCGTGCAATCGCACGGAGGCAGGATCACGGTCGCAAGCGAGCCCGGCAGGGGCAGCCGCTTCGTCGTCTACCTGAAGGAGTAGCCGGCGGGACGGCCACATCTCGGAAAGGACTGACATGCCGAACGGACGGATACTCGTCGTCGACGACGAGGACAGCATCCGCGAATACCTCTCCATGATGCTGGAGCGGGAAGGATACGACGTCGAGTCGACCGCGGACGGCAAGAAAGCGGCCAAGCTCTGTCAGAAGAGCGAGTTCGACGTCATCGTCACGGACATCCAGCTACCGGGGATGTCGGGAATCGAGTTCCTGAGCGCTCTGAGAGAGAGCGACCCCAACGTGCCCGTCATCATCGTCACGGGCCACGCGTCGCAGGAGTCCGCGATCGAGGCCCTGAATCTCGGGGCGTTCTACTATCTTTTGAAGCCCGTGTCGAACGAGGAGCTCAAGCACGTGGTCCGCAACGCCCTCGAGATGCACCGTCTCCGGAAGGAGAAGGTGGAGCTCGAACGCGCTCTCCACGTGGAGGGTGAGCGCGAGATGATCGGCGGGAGCGAAGAGATGCAGTCGGTCTTCGAGCTAATCGATCGCGTCGCGAAGACCTCGAGCACCGTGCTTCTGCACGGGGAGAGCGGGACGGGCAAGGAACTCGTCGCCCGGGCGATACACGCGAGGAGCGCGCGCGCCGAGAAGCGGTTCGTCTCGATCAACTGCGGAGCGATGCCGGAGACCCTGCTCGAGAGCGAGCTCTTCGGGCACGTCAAGGGCTCGTTCACGGGCGCCGTGCGCGACAAGCGAGGCCTCTTCGTCGTGGCGGAAGGAGGAACGTTCTTCCTGGACGAGGTCAGCGAGACGTCCGCGGCGATCCAGGTGAAGCTCCTCAGGGTACTCCAGGAGCGCGAGGTCGTGCCGGTCGGCGGGACGAAGCCGGTCAAGGTGGACGTGAGAGTCATCGCAGCCACCAACGCCGATCTCGACAAGCTGATCGCGGAGGGAAGCTTCAGAAAGGACCTGTACTACCGCCTGAACGTGATACCGATCACGATCCCGCCGCTTCGGGAGAGAAGAAGCGACGTGCCGCTTCTGGTGGAGCACTTCCTGGGGCGTCTGACGGGCGGCGAGATCAACGTCGGCGACGACGCCATGGAGATACTGAGGAGCTACGAGTGGCCCGGCAACGTCCGCGAGCTGGAGAACATCATCGAGCGGGCGGTCATCCTGGCGGACGGGAACGAGATCACGGCCGCCGACCTCAACGTCTCGATCTTCCCCGAGCAGATGCGCAAGAAGGCGGTTTCGAAGGGTGCTCCCACCGGGGAAGACGACCTCGGCATCAGCGGACTGACTCTGGAGGAGCTCGAGAGGCGGTACCTCCTGCAGACGCTCGAGGAGACAGGGTGGAAGAAGAAGGCTGCCGCCGAGATACTGGGCATCAACCCGTCGACGCTCTATCGGAAGCTCCAGCGATACGGGATGGACAACCAGGGCGAAGACTAGGGCGGACGCGATGGGGCGAAGTTCCCCGGCGGGCGCCGGAGGGTCGCGCGTAGCCTGCGGCCATGATGCGTGAGCGTCGCGCGTAGCTTGCGGCCATGATGCCCCGGGGTCGCGCGCCGCCTGCGGCCGTGATGCCGGAGAGTCGCGCGCCGCCTGCGGCCATACCGCCCGAGCGTTCCATGGGGCACAAATGCGCGTCATAGCGGGCACCTTGAGAGGCAGGACGATAGACGTGCCGCGCTCCGGGCGAGTGAGGCCGACCTACGACAGGGTGAGGGAGTCGGTGTTCGCCATCATCGAGCCCCGGCTCGAAGGCGCCTCCGTTCTCGATCTCTTCGCGGGTTCCGGCTCCCTGGGCATCGAGGCGCTCTCCAGGGGCGCCCGCCGCGCGACGTTCGTCGAGATCGACCGCGGTGTCGCGAGGGTCGTCGAGAGGAACCTGGAGCGGCTGGGCGTCTCGGGAAGCTCCGATCTCAGGTTGGGGGACGCGCTCCGGACGATCGAGTTCCCGCTTCCCGGGGCGCCGTTCGACGTCGTGTTCGTGGATCCGCCTTACGAGAGCGGGCTCAGGCGACGCGCGCTCGCGGCTCTCGCCGAGTCGGGCCGTCTGGTGAAGCGCTCGCTGGTCGTCGTAGAGCGTCCGGCCGGGGATGAGCCGCCCGACGCGCCGGAGGGCCTGGAGCTCCTGCGGACACGCAGATACGGATCGACTGCCGTCGATTTCTACCGAACGAGCGAGTCCGGCGAGAGACCGGATTCGCAACCGCAGGCGACGAGCATCAAGGAGGTTCCGTGAGGACGGCGTTCTATCCCGGGACATTCGATCCCATCACGACGGGGCACCTCGATCTCATCGAGCGCGCCCTCAGGCTGTTCGATCGCGTCATCGTGGCGGTCGGCACGGGGCGCGACAAGGTGCCGATGTTCTCGCGGGAGGCGAGGATCGAATTCGTCGAGGATGCCGTCAAGGACCTCTCCCGCGTCTCGGTGCGGCCGTTCGACGGGCTTCTCGTCGACGCCGTCAAGGAGGCGGGCGCTAACGCGATCATCAGGGGCCTGCGGGCGGTCTCGGACTTCGAGTACGAGTTCCAGATGGCTCTCATGAATCGCCGACTCGACGGCTCGATAGAGACGGTCTTCCTCATGCCGAGCAAGGACCACACGTACCTGAACTCGACCGTCGTCAAGGAGGTCGCGCGGCTGGGAGGCGACGTGAGCGGGCTCGTTCCCGAGAAGGTCGAACGGGCGCTCAGGGACCGCGCCGGGTTCGCGCGCGACTGACGGTCCGGCACGCGGCCACGCGGTCGGCCGGAAGTGCGCTCTTCCGGCATCCGTTCCCTTCTCCCGGAGCTTCCCCAATGACAGGTAACGTCGCGGCGATCGATCGAGGTACGGCCAGGCGCCTCAGGCGCCTATTCGGCGAAGCGATCTCGTTCACGCGCGAGGACAGGATCTGCTATTCGTTCGACGCGACCGATCTCAGGTTCCTGCCGGAGGCGGTCGCGTGGCCGGGCGACGCCGCGCAGGTGGCCGGCGCCGTGGGGATCGCCGCTGAGAGCGGGGTTCCCGTCGTTGCGCGTGGTGCGGGAAGCGGTTACACGGGCGGCAGTCTCCCTCTCTCGGGCGGGCTCGTTCTCTCATTCGAGCGGATGAACCGGGTGCTCCTCGTCGACGCGAAGAGGAAGGTGGCGGTCGTCGAGCCGGGCGTGGTCAACGACGACCTTCGGGCGAGGGTGGAGGCCGTCGGGCTCACGTATCCTCCCGACCCCGCGAGCCTGCGGGTCTCCACGATCGGCGGGAACGTGGCGGAGTCTGCCGGCGGCCCGCGGACGGTGCTCCACGGAACGACCCGCGACTACGTGGCGGGTCTGGAGATGGTGACGGCGGAAGGCGACATCGCGCGTACCGGCGTGCTGTCCGGTTCGCGGCACGGGTGGGACGGCGGTCCGCTCTTCGTGGGGTCCGAGGGCACGCTGGCCGTCCTCACCAGGGTAGCGCTGAGGCTGACGGAGCTTGCGGAGAGCTTCGCGACACTGTGGGCCGAATTCCCGTCGCTCGGACACGCGGCCTCCGCCGTGGCGCAGCTGACGGCGACAGGGCTGCCGCTCTCCGTGCTGGAGATACTGGACGGCGATACCTACGCCTGCGCGCACGAGTACGTCCTGGGCGCCGCTCCGGCGGACTCCGCGGAGGGGGCTCTTCTCATAGAGCTGGAGGGGAGTGCGCGTGAGGTGACCGAGGGCGTGGCGACCGTTTCGGACCTCGTTCGGTCGAACGGCGCCACGGGAGTCAGGGAGGCCGTCGGGGAGAAGGAGAGAGAGGAGATCTGGGAGATCCGCAGATCGATCTCTCCCGCGATCGCGCGGCTCGGCGAGGTCAAGATCAACGAGGACATCGCCGTGCCGCGCAGCGCCATACCGGCGTTCGTAGGCGAGATGCGGCGCATATCGAGCGAGGCCGGGCTCCCGATCCTCGCCTTCGGGCACGCAGGTGACGGGAATCTGCACGTGAACATAATGCTGAAGAGAGCGGGAGCGGGGGAGCTCGAGAGGGCGCGACGGGCCGTCTCCGGGCTCTTCGCGGTGGCGGTCGAGATGGGAGGGGCGCTCTCGGGCGAGCACGGAATAGGGATCACCAAGGCGGAGCACCTGGCGACCGAGCTGTCCCCGGTCTCGCTCGACCTCACTGCGCGGCTCAAGGGGGCGCTCGATGGACGCGGGATCCTGAACCCGGGGAAGATCCTCGCCGACCGACCCAATCCCTGGTGGGACCCACCGGGTGGCAACGAGGACGGCTGCGACCGATGCTGATCGACAGCGCGACAGTAGAGGTGCGGGGCGGCAGGGGCGGAAACGGCTGCCTGAGCTTCAGGCGCGAGAAGTTCGTCCCGCGCGGCGGACCCAACGGCGGGGACGGAGGGGACGGCGGGAGCGTCGTGCTCAGGGCGGCGGAGGGTCGCTCCACGCTGTTGGATTTCCGCTATCGGCGCCACTACAGGGCCGGGAACGCGCAGCACGGCGGAGGCTCGAACAAGCGTGGGCGCAACGGAGATGATGTCGTGCTTGAGGTGCCGGTCGGGACGCTCGTGCGCGACCACGAGACCGGAGAGGTGCTGGCCGATCTGGACGAGCCGGGCACCGGTGTCGTGGTCGCGCGCGGAGGGCGCGGCGGAAGAGGCAACGCCAGGTTCGCCACGTCGACCGACCGCGCACCCAGGCGCACCGAGGAAGGCGAGCCCGGGGAGCAGAGGACCGTCGATCTCGAGCTCAAGCTGATCGCGGACGCGGGACTCGTCGGAGCGCCCAACGCCGGCAAGTCGACCCTTCTCTCGAGAGTGTCGGCGGCGCGGCCGCGGATTGCGGATTTCCCCTTTACGACGCTCTCTCCCGTGCTCGGGCTCGTCAGGGTGAGCCCCGGCGAGAGCTTCGTGATGGCCGACCTCCCCGGGCTCATCGAGGGCGCGCACGAGGGGAGGGGGCTGGGACTCAGGTTCCTCAAGCACACGGAGCGGACGAGCGCGCTCGTGATCCTGCTCGACGTCACGGATGAACCGGAGGAGACCTACCGGACGCTGATGGCCGAGCTCGAAAGCTACGGGGAGGGCCTCTCGGACAAGCCGCGGATCGTCGCGCTCAACAAGATCGACCTTGTGCAGGACGGGGCCGCTCCCGAGCCGGCGTTCGGAGGCGAGAAGGTGATCCCCGTCTCGGCGGTGCGCGGAGACGGGCTGGACGAGCTGATGGGCCAGGTGTACCGCATGATCAGGAACTCCGAGTGACGCCGGGCCCGCCTCATCCCCCTTCCGCGGAGAACCCCTGTGATCCCCTGCGGGGCGACATGACTATGGGTGACCACCGGGAAACGGCCGATCTGACGCGCGAGTGCCCGCGCGCGGTCCCGGGCGACGAGCGGGAGGAAGTGCTGGCGGGCCTGGTCCTGGCTTGCGCCCGAGGCTTGGGTCCGGCCGACGTGAAGCGCCTCCTGGCCCGCTTCGGGTCTTACCGCGCCGTCGTGGCCGCGGCGCTCGAGGGGCCGACGGGCGGAGTTCCGCCCGGCCCCGCATGTTCAATACGGACCGCGGCGTCCGGCGGGGAGGCCCGCCGGGCCTTAGAAACGGCAAGCGCGGCGGGCGCAAGGTACGGCGTCCCGGGCGGGCCGGACTACCCGGCCGCGCTCCACGAGATCGCGCGGCCACCCGTGGGCGTCTATGTGGCAGGGCTGGCGCTGGCGGGGCTCCAGCCCGCCGTGGCGGTAGTGGGTACGCGTACGGCGACCAGGCGCGGCGCCGCGATCGCGCGGGATCTGGCCTTCGACGCGGCCTCGGTGGGTCTCGCCGTCGTGTCCGGGCTGGCGCGAGGCGTCGATACGGCGGCTCACGAGGGCGCTCTCGAAGCGGGAGGGGTGACGGTGGCGGTGCTCGGAAGCGGGCTGTCGCGGGTCTACCCGAGGGAGAACGAGGGGCTGGCGCGGCGGATCAGGCAGTGCGGCGCGCTGGTATCCGAGTACCCGATGGAGATGGGCCCCAGAGCGGGGGCGTTCCCGGCGCGCAACAGGATAATCGCCGGTCTGTCGGCCGGCGTCCTCGTGGTCGAGGCAGGCCGCAGAAGCGGCGCGCTGATAACCGCTGCGCGGGCCCTGGAGGAGGGACGGGAGGTCTTCGCGGTCCCCGGGTCGATCACCGAGCCGCTCTCGGCGGGGCCGAACGGACTCCTGAAGGCGGGAGCGAAGCTCGTGGAGGGGATCGAGGACGTCCTGGACGAGCTGAGACCGTCCTGGGGCCCCCTGTGGGACCGGGCCGGCGCGGACGTAGAAGCCGAGCGCCCCGACGGGAACGGCGGCGGCGCGGCCGCCCCTTCCGACGCCGCCCGGCGGCTTCTCGGACTCCTCACGGAGGAGCCCCGGACGATCGACGAGCTGGCGGCGCTCTCAGGCCTCGCGGCCGACGTAGTCGCGTACACGCTCCTCAAGCTGGAGCTCTCCGGCAGCGCCGAGATGTGTCCGGGAGCGAGGTACGCGCGGCCCGGGGGGCGGGTGTTGAGGGAGACGCGCCCGGCCGAGTGGCCTGGCGGCGGCTCGCAGGCGGACGGGGTTCACGGAGGTACGGGATGAAGGCCAGGGTGGCATTGGTGGCCTGTTCCGACTACGAGTCGGAGAACGTCCGCGCGGCCGTGCGCCGGGCGCTCGAGCTGCTGGGCGGGCTCTCGGCGGTGCTACCCCGGGGCGAGTCCGCGCTCCTCAAGCCCAATCTGCTCTCGGCCAGGAATCCGGACCGGGCCGTGACGACCCACCCGGCCGTGCTGGAGCCGCTGATCGAGGCGTCTCGCGCGGCGGGATTCAGTCCTTCGATAGGCGACTCGCCCGGTGGAGCGCTGCGGGGCGTCGAACGCGTTTGGCGCAACACCGGGATGCAGGATCTCTCTGAACGAACCGGCGTTCCGCTCGTGAACTTCGAAGGCGGAAGCTCCGTCGAGATGAGAGGGAGCCTGAGGTCGTACATGATCGCGCGCCCGGTCATCGACGCCGACGTCGTGATCAACGTAGCCAAGATGAAGACTCACGTGCTCACCGCCTACACGGGGTGCGTCAAGAACATGTTCGGAGCCGTGCCGGGGTTCGCGAAGGGCAGACTCCACAGCGACGTCCCCAGGCCCGTTCCTTTCAGCAGACACATCGTCGACATCTACTCGCTCGTCAGGCCCTCCTTCAATCTGATGGACGCCGTGGTGGCGATGGAGGGGGACGGGCCCTCCGGGGGGAAACCCAGGAAGGTGGGAGCGATCCTGGCGGGGACCGACGGCGTGGCGGTCGACGCTGTGGCGGCGCAGATGATGGGCTTCAGAGAGGTCGCCGTGCCGATGCTCAGGCAGGCGCACGAGAGGGGGCTTGGAACGGCGAGTCTTTCGGAGATCGAGATACTGGGAGACGATCCGGACTCGTTCGACACGGAGGGGTTCCAGTTGCCCAGGCCCGGGCTTCTGAATCTGATTCCCTCGTTCATTGTGAAGGCCCTGAAGCCCTGGATCTGGGTCTACCCGGAGATGTCCAAAGACTGGGGATGCCAGGCGGAGCGATGTGGCCTGTGCGTGCGGAGCTGCCCGGTCGGCGCGATAGAGATGACCGAGACCGGGCCGGTCGTAGACAGGAAGACGTGCGTGGAGTGCCTGTGCTGCCACGAGGTCTGTCCGCACGACGCCGTCCGGGTGAGGCTGTCGTGGCTGGCCGGCCGCTTCGCGTAGTCGCGACGGAGGCGGCGCCCGGGACCCGGCCGGGTGAGGTTGCCGTCCCCCTGTGCGTGAGACAGGCGGAAGCGCGCCGGAGAGGCTCTCGTCGACGACGGGGCGGCTCTGCCACTGAACCGCGAGGAGACTCCAATTGCCGCGAAGCCGGTCGCACACGCTGGCGCACCGCATCGAGTACGGTCTGGTCCGCGCCCTGCAGGGAGGCATCTGCGCGCTTCCGCCCGGCGCCGCGAGGGAGCTGGGCGCCGCGCTGGGGAGCCTTGCCTACTCGCTGGGCGTCAGGCGAGATGTGACGCTCGGTCACCTGCGGAGGATCTTCGGCGACGAGCGTTCCGACGCCGACCTCGAACGAATAGCGCGCGAGTCATACCGCAACTTCGGGAGGATGACGTTCGAATACGGGCGCTTTCCCCGGCTCACCGACGAACTGATAGAGCGCACCGTCAGCCTGACGGGAGAGGAGCACCTCGACCGCGCCCTCGAGGGGGGGACGGGCGCGGTCCTCGTGGCCGGTCACTTCGGCAACTGGGAGCTTGCCGCCGCGCTCGCCAGGCTCGGCTACCCGGTGACCTTCCTGGTCGGGGAGCAGCACAACAGGCTCGTCGACGGGCTCATGAACAGGTTGAGAGAGGGGCTCGGCGTGGAGACCGTTCCCCTGACGGGAAGCCTGCTCGGCGTGTTCCGCGCTCTCAGGAAGAACAGGATCGTGGCCATGCTCTCTGATCAGGACGCCGGGCGATCAGGCGTGTTCGTGGAGTTCCTCGGGAAGCAGGCCTCGACCCCGTACGGTCCCGCCAGACTGGCCCTCAAGACCGGCGCGCCGCTTCTGCCCGGCATGGCCGTGAGACACGGCAAGGACCGGCATGAGCTTGTGATCTGCCCGCCCGTCGAGCCTCCTCCCGAGGCGGCGGGCGAGGAGGAGGCCGTGCGGCACTACACCCGCGGCTACACCTCGGTCTTCGAGGACTTCATCCTTCGCTACCCGGAGCAGTACTTCTGGATGCACAGGCGATGGAAGACGCGCCCTGAAGGCGCCGCCCGGTAGCCGCCCGGGCTCCTCGGTTTGGCGCCGGCTGTCGGTCGTCCCCTCCGGGGCGCGCTCACCCCGGTATGCCGGGGGGGCGCAACGCATTGTCTCGCCCCGGTACGCGCACTCGATCGCGGAAAGCGGGCGAACCGAGCAGTAGGCGAGCCACGAAGAAGGGAGCCGCCCACGGCGGGCGGCTCCCTTACGTGTGTCACAGAAACGCTGGTAAGCGTCCGGCTGCCGCTACATGCTGCCCCAGGAGACATACGCGCCGGCGCCCCAGAGAGCGTTGACGTTCTGTCCCATGAGCGGGTAGTGCACGTCGATGCCCAGCGTCATTCCGTTCTCCATGAGGTAGTCGAAGCCCGGGTTGATCCAGACGGCGTTCATTGCGGACTCCGCGATCTCTTCGAGCCCGTCTGTCGTAGCGTCTTCGTACTGGTGGTCGCTTCCGAAGAAGCCGTCCGCGCCTATGCGGAGGTTCATCGCGTCGTTGAGGTAGTAGGTGTACATGGCCGCGAAGTGGATCTCGTCGCCGTACTTGTAGTCTTCGTAGGTGACTTCCTCACCACCGTCGCTCTCCACTGTGGTCTCGGCACCCCTGGCCATCCTGTAGCGGTATCCGATAGCCACCTCGAACATCCCCGGCCCCGCGGGGGCGCCGAGCATTATGGCTCCGTCTACGTCCATCTGACCAGTGCCCAGGGGATACTCCATGTCGCCGGGCTCGTCGTCGCCGGTCGCGACCTTGACGCCCAGGCGGGCGGTCATGAGGGGCTCAGGCATGAACATGTACTTGGCCCAGAGCCAGGTGTCGCCGATTCCCGTTCCGTCGCACTCGCATGTGACCATCTGCGTCGTGTCCGCAGGGTCGACGTACGAGTACTCGTACTTCCTCGAGAGGAACTTGGGCTGGACGCCGATCTCGAGGTTATCCATAACAGAGTAGTAGATCTCGACGGGGACCGCGGTCTGCGTGAACTTCGTGTCGTCGGGCCAGTCGACCTTCTCGCCCTCCGAATCGTACGCCCCGTCGGCCGAGAGGTAGACGAATTCGCCCCGGATGCCGAAAGCCCCCATGTCGTGCGTGATCGCCGTATCACCGGTGTAGAGAAAGTCGTACGCGCTCGCGCTCAAGGCGAACACCGCCAACAGCGCCACTGCGAGAATTGAGTGTTTCATGCCTTTCCTCCTCGTTTCTCTTGACATCATGACCAACCCGAATCTTCTGGACGGTCCGCCCCGGTGTTTCTGAGCAGCTCACCTCCCTGTCTCTTCCCGGGTCGCGTGCCCGCCGGTGCCCCCTGATGGGAGAACAGGTCCTGAGCCTCCGCTACTGGAACCCTATCTGCTTGCCGGGTTCCTTCGTGCCGGCTGCCTTTATCTCCCCGTGGGTCTCCTCGTACTTCGCCAGGTTGCCCTCGAGGGCCTTGCAGAGGGCCTTGGCGTTCTGCGGCGCCATCACTATTCGGGCGTGGACCCTGCTCTTCTTGGCACCCGGAAGGATCCTCACGAAATCCATGACGAACTCCGCGGGGGAGTGGGTAATCACCGCGAAGTTCGCGTAGATTCCCTCCGCCTCCTCCGGTCTGAGCTCGATGTTGATCTGCTTCTTCTGCTGATCGGCCAAACGCGCCTCCAATCAAACGGCAGCGGGTCGCTTGCCCGCGCCCAACAAGTTGGCGAAACCTTAGGAGCGGTCCCTGGGGTTGTCAAGGCATTTCAAAGTGCCGGATCACTGCACGCGGCGCGCGCGGGGGGCGCCGTGCCGGGGCTGGCATCGTGGTCCCAACGTGGCAAGCGAACAGTCAAGCACGGAACAGCGTCGCGCAACTTCCGCAACCAATCGCCGGCACGACGCCCCAAACGGCAGGCTCCTAAGCTTTGACGAACATTCCGCTTGACAGGTTTCAGGGGGGGTGTTATCTTGAGCTTGCGTGATTGACACGCATAGTAAACTGTGTAGTTGGACAACACACCACGTCATGGCTCACACAGCTTTGTCAGTTGTCCGAACTGTAGACGGGAGGCGCTATGGTTACGGAACTGAAAAGGCTGGACTCCGCTGGGAAGACCGCCGAGCTCGATCAGGAGCGGATAGTCAAGGTCTACGAGGACGTCTTCGCAGGCCGCAGGCGGCGGTTTCCGAACAACTTCTTCCACGGGGAGGCCGGCCGGGTGCGGGCGGCCATCATCACCCGCTACCTGCTCGAGGATAAGCTGGGCATCGACACCGAGGACATCCCACGCACGATCCACAAGAAGCTCTTCTACGAGAACGGCCTCACATGGATGCTGGGAAGCTGCTTCGACTGGTCGCCTTACAAGGCGATCGACAACGCCTATCCGGGCAGGTTCCACAAGTGGCAATTCAATGTCAAGGGTATGTGGCAGGGACCCGACCGCTTCCGCCTGGCCGCCGAGGCGACGAGGTGGATGATCGAGGAGAAAGAGGGCGTTCCCGTCGAGGAGATTCCGAAGAGGATATCCGCAACGACATTCGGCAAGTACAACCTGCGCGGGATGCTGTCGGTCTGCTTCAAGGGATCGTTCTTCCGGGCGATCGAGAATGCCTATCCCAACAGATTCCATCCCTGGGAGTTCCGGAACGTTCCGAAGAACTTCTGGCAGGGTGAACAGGGGCTGGCGAACGCCAGGCGCGCGACGCGCTGGCTGTGTGAAGACGTGTTGAAGGTCCCGAGGGAGCGCGTCTTCCAGGACGTGACCTACCACCTGTTCCGGGAGCACGGTCTGGGAGGGATGTTGACCGGCTGCTTCTCGGGTTCGTCGATCCAGGCGCTCCACAACGCGTACCCCGACCTGATGGTGCCGAAGCACCCTAAGCGCAAGCCGAGGAAGCGCAGGAGAATCGAGCCCGTCAAGCTGACCGACTCCTGATCGGGGCGCCGCCCGCGGGACGGGACCCCGCGGCGGTCGAGTGCGTGGAGCTCCTGCCGCCACGGCAGCCAGGAATAC
>WJLY01000031.1 GCA_014728245.1 Candidatus Effluviviaceae Genus IV sp. | reverse complement strand
CCCCTTCCGCACTCTCTTCAGAATCCGCCCGCCCCCGACTCCCTTCAGGAGCGGCTCGCCCTCTACTTGAGCATGACCAGCTTGGCCGACGAGGATCTCGTTCCGACCGAGGCCCGAGCGAAGTAGATGCCGGCGGCGACCGAGGAGCCCCTGTCGTCTGTCCCGTCCCAATCGACCTCGTGTCTGCCTGCCGGAGTGGGCTCGCCGTCCACGAGCGTGCGCACCAGCCGCCCGGACACGTCGTAGATTCGAAGGTCGACGTCGCCCCTCGCGGGCAGCTCGTAGGCGATAGTCGTACGCGGGTTGAACGGGTTGGGGTGGTTCCCGACCGTCAGTCTGCGGAACTCCGGTGACTCCTCGATGTCGGTCAAAGACGGGTCGCCGAAGACCGCCACGTTGTCGATGTAGGCTCCGTCCCGAGTCACCCACCCGTCGGAGTCCAATATGAACCGGACAAGGAAAGAGCCGCTTCCGGCGAAGGCGGAGATGTCGAGCGTCTCGGTCGACCAGCTCGTCTGGGCGCCGTCGTACGCGCCTACCTGCGACCACGAAGAGCCCCCGTCGCCGCTGGCCTCGACGTACAGGTAGTCGTAGCCTGACTCGGTGTCGAGCCACAGGTCTAACGACATCGAAGCCTCGGAATGGCCCGTCAGGTCGATGGCGCCGGCCAGGGTCGTCGTCGTGAGCGCGTGATTGCCGTAGTCCCCGCCCGGGCTGTCGGTGAGGGAATGCGTGGGGCTCGACGACTTTCCGGTCGTGAGCGACCACCCGCCCGACCATTCACCTATGCCGGCCTCCATGTCGTCGTAGAAGAGCGGCGACTGGAGCGTGAAGTCCTCGCTGCTGGTGAGCTGCTCCTGCACCAGCACGTCCTGGCGCTCGACGGACGAGTAACCGTCCATGCTGGCCAGCAGGTCGTGGTTGCCGACTGGGATGTGTTGTATCTCGTAGTAGCCGTTGCCGGCGTCCGCCGTTGCCGAGTACCCGCCTATGTCGGTGAGCTCGACCGTGGCCGCCAGCGGGGCGCCCAGTTCGTCGGTGACGTAACCGGCGATCGTGCCCCTGGGCGGAGGCTCCAGCTCGAAGTCGACGACCACGAACGTGTCGAGGCTCGCGGACACGTTGTAGACCGTCTGCGTCGGATAGCCCTCTGCCTCGCAGGTGACCGTGTAGGTCCCCGACTCGACCATCCGATGGTAGTCGCCGACGTCGGGGTCGGTGTAGACGTCCTTGCCGATCTCCGGGATGCTGATCGTGGCATAGACAGGGTCGCCGGTGTCGGCCTCGGTCACAAGGCCCCTGATGCCGCGCCCGGACAGACGGGCCTGGTAGAGCATGGCGTCGATATTGTCGGCGGCTATCGCGTCTATCTGCGACGCCGGCGGCTCGAAGGCATTGGACAGCTCAATGGTCGTGTCGATCTCGCCGCGGGTGTCGTAGCACCAGTCCTGGCAGCTGCCGTGGACGATGTACCAGTCGGCTCCGTTCGTTACCGGGTAGCCCGTGTACGAGGAGTAGCCGTTGGAGATGGTGATCAGCATCGGCTCGTCCGGCGTCGGCGAGTAGGTGTAGTCCCAGAGGTAGTTGACGTACTCGGCCCCCGAGTGGAACGTCAGCGACGTGACGGGATTCCTGCCAACGCACCAGTCGCGAAGCGCCCGTGTCTCCGGCTCACTGAATCCCGCGCTGCAGCCGCAAGGGCAGGCGTAGTCCCTGTTGAGGTCGGTGCCGTTGCCGTTGTATCGGGAGCCCGCGATGTGCCCGTCCGGGTTCAGGATCGGTATGGTCCAGAACTCGCGCTCGTTGACGAGCCACGTCACCTGAGGGTCCGTTCCGTAGTTCTCGAGCAGATGCTCGATCATGTAGTAGCAGACCTCGACGCTGATGGTCTCGTTGCCGTGATGCGCGCCGATCCAGTGCACCTCGGGCTCGTACTCCTCGATCGAGGCGTTGTCGGAGATCTTGAGCGCCCAGATCTCGTAGCCGTTGTAGCTCTGTCCTATCGAGACGAGCTCGGTAATGGACGGGTGGTCGGCGGCCCAGGTCTGCAGCTGGGCGGCGACCTCCGAGTAGCTGTGGTACTCCCCCCTGTCCGGCATGTCGAGCGAGGGGACGGCGTCGCGCATCCGCGAGAGAACCACACGCGGACGGAAACCGTTCGCCCGGAGAACATCCATCTCGGAAGGCACGGCGGCGATCTGCGCGCGCCCGTCCTTCACTGTCACTATGTCCATCCCGAGCTCGTTGAGCCTCTGGATGTCTGTGCGGGACACCGCGTCCACCTCGACGAGCGCGGCGTCGTCACGGGGGTACGCCAGGGCCGCCGCGGGCAGAAGCAGGGCCGTCACAAGAATGGCGGCCAGAGCGGGACGCAGGTTTCGCATTCGTTGACTCCCTTTCTTTCGCTGGGGCACAGAGAGCCCGGCGGCGTTCCGCCGGGCTTCCCTGCCGGTTGTCTACTTCAGAAGCGTCATCTTGATGGTCTGGGTCTTCTCGTCCGTCGAGAGCCTGGCGAAGTAGATTCCGGACGACACCTTCCGCCCGAGATCATCGCTTCCGTCCCAGACGATGGAATGAGGCCCGGCCGAGAGCTCCTCCCCGAGGAGCCTGGCAACGTGCCTGCCGGTCACGCTGTAGACGTCGAGCGAGACGCGCCCCGCCCCCGATGGTACCGAGAAGCGTATCGTCGTGACGGGGTTGAACGGGTTCGGCGTGTTCTGTCTGAGCGACAACCTCGCCGGCCCCACCAGCTCGTCGTCCTCCACGCCGGCCGGAAGCTGGAACCACTGCATGACGCGGCCGGCCAGCGACTTCTGGTTGTTCGGCGCCGGTTCGCCCGTCTTCACGTTCTCGAACGGAAACGCGATGAACGCTACCCTGTGGCCGTTCTCCTCGACCTTCACTCCCCGCGACGAGCCGAGCGACGTGAAGGTGACGTCGGGCGCTCCGTCGGTGACGAAGCTGTCGTTCCCGGCGTTGTCTATAGGTCCTCCGGAGAGGCCCAGTGTCATGTCGTGCGATATCTGATCGCCGTATATGCCCGACATCGAGAAGCCGCCGACGTCCGACGACCAGGAGTCGATGTGGAGGTAGTTCTCTATGAACGGCGTCATCGCCACGCGGCTGGACAGATAGTCCATGCTGGCGATGAAGAAGTTGCCTCCGGCGTCCAAGTAGTCCGCCCACACGGCCTCGTCCGCCAGCGTGATCGACGTCCCGTCCGCGGCCCCGGTCGTCCACAGAGCGGCCCAGAACGAGTCGAAGACCTTCTGGCCGGGCCGGCCCCTGACGGCGGTGTCCCAGACCATGGACGGGTAGCCCGTATCGGCGAGAGCGGTCTCGAGGTGTGTCTCATGTGACGCGCCGCCGTCGTCGTCGACAAGGAGGACGGACGGCACGTCGACGAACGTCCCGTAGATCTGAGAGAGCTGTATGGAGGGCTCTCCGTTACTCTGCGCCGTGAACTCGGTGACCGCCCTTCCCTGCACGTTCCCCAGGTAGTCACCCATTTCGACGTAGAACGTGTCTATCTCGCCCGGGGCGAGAGCGAAATCCTGCGGGCCGAAGTAGCAGATCCCGCCCGTGCCGCAGTACTGAGCGAACCAGTCCCACTCGCTGACACCGTCGGGGAGCTCGAGCTGGGCGATGTCCATCGTGACGGTGTCTGTCGCGGTCCCGCGATTCTCCACGTAGACTGTGAACTCGGACATGCCTGAGTAGTCGATCTCCTCGGCATAGTGCGTGCTCGTAATGTGAAGATCATAGGGTGGCGGCATGAGATTCGCCTGGATGATCTCCTTGAGATCGACGTCCTCAACGAAGACGATCAGGCGCATCTCTCCGTGCTCCCAGCTCGGATCGACCGTGAAGTTGCGTGTGACTTGCATGGAATCGCCCGCCGAAGAGAGAGTCAGGTCCTCGCTGGCCAGCATGTCGCGCAGTGTGAAATGGTAGATGTTCGAGTTGTGCTCGCAGCCGTTCTCGACGAGAAGGAACTGCGCCCTGGGCTGGGAGTACGTGACGGTGTCGCGGGCCACGAAATCGGCGGTCACGTAGCCCGACGTACTGCCGATCTGTCCGCTGGACCTGATCTCGATCGGTGAGGCGACGGCCAGCCGGTCGTCTATGATGCCTCTGTACCAGCTCTTCGTCAGCTCCAGGTTCTCATAGTTGCCAATGCAGGTCTCGACTCCGTCGAATTCGACGTGCGGGACGCCGCCGACGCTGTACCAGCTTGCTCTGGCCTGGGACTCGGTCGTCCTGAACGGGTCGGCCCCGCCGATGTGGTAGTAGACGTACGCCAGCTCGGTCTCCGCATATTCCTCGTCCACGAGCTCCTCGAGGGCCGCCTGCGATTCGGGGCAGTACCCGCACCACGTGCCGCCCAGGAATTCCGCCAGCACGCACCTGTCTGCGGCGAGCGCCGGCCCGACGGTCAACAGAACGACCGCCAGAAGGCCCAACATCACCGTACGCCTGATCATGATGTCCTCTCCTTGCGGCAGGGCCGCGGATGCGTCGTCAGGTTCGTGCCGCGCGAAGCGTGTGGCGGCAGCGCTCCTGCTCTCTCTCAGTTGTCTTCTCAGTCGAGCCTCGCTCTTCTCTCATCGGGCGTCGGTCGTCGCCGCGCCCCCACGCTCGGGTCGTCGAGACCGTTCCCGCGCGGGCCAAAGCGCTGCGAGGTCGCAGGCGGCCCTATCTAGCGCCGCCCAGTCTCGCCGACTGCAGCACCTCTCTTGTGTCGTCGTTCTGTACGAAGGCTATCACGTCCATGTTCTCGATCGCCCAGCCCGGATCGACGGTGAAACTCCTCTCGACCACCGCCGAATCGCCGACGGCGGCGAGCGTCAGCGGCTCGTCGTCCAGGATGTCCCTGGCGGAAAAGCCGAAGTCGTGTCCCAGAAACTCAATGTCATCCTCTATCACGATCGTGCGAAGCACGTAGGTCCCCGCGCCGAGGGTGTCGCGGACCCTGACGCTGACGGAGACGTTCCCGCTCCCGGCCTCGATCTCGCCCGACACCGCAAGGGTCAGAGGAGAGCCGAAAGACTTCCGATAGTCGATCTCCAGACGGTAGTCGGTGGCGACTCCACTCACGGTCTGCGCCCCGACGACCGGGCGGTCGGTGTCGCCGTCGAAGATGACGGCGGGCCAGGCGCCGAACTCCAGCGGGTCTCCCGGCACGTCGGTGTACCAGTGCATCCTGTCGAGTATCTCCTCCGTCCACAGGGGGTCCGGCCCCTGGTGGTCGTGATAGGCCACGATGCAGAGGCTGTCGGCCCCGTACTCCTCTATCATCATGTCGAGCGCGTCCTCAGCATTCGGGCAGTTGGCGCACGGCAGGGTCGTCATGAACTCGGCCAGCACGACGCGCCCGACCAGCCCGCTCCCTTCCGTTGCGGTGAACTCGCAGACCGCTGGCGTCGGGTCCTCGTCGCCGTCGTCGTCGACGGCCGCGACCTCGAAACGGTGCTCCCCGAGCTCCACGTCTTCGAACGTCAGCGTCGTGTCGCTCGTGGTCCCCGAGGAGCGCTCATCGTACGACCATCGGTACTCGACGACCGAACCGTCGATGTCGCTTCCCCGCCACTCCAGCAAGACGTCGTCTCCCGCCGTCACGTCCTGCGGACACGCAGTCATCGACGTCGACGGGAGTACGTTGGCCTCCATCGGATCGGCGAACCAGTCGCACCCTCCCGAACTCCCTATGGAGAGCAGCGCCAGGAGGACGCCGACGCGCGCTATCCACGCGGCCCTCATCCGTATGGAGATCACGTGTCGACTCCCTCCCGGGCGAACCTCTTCCGAGGGCCCGCCTCCTAGAAGTACTTGGACAGGCGCACCCTCGCGCCCTCGAACTCGGGCTCGAAGTAGCAGACGCCACCGCTGCACTTCTTGCCCCCGCGCTCGGTTCCCATCGAGAACGAGACCTCGAGGTCATCCATGAGAAGCGTTCTCACCTCCGTCATGAACCAGACGTCCCGCTTCTCGGAGTCGTCGTCCGTCGCCTCCAACACGCATGAGAGCGTGACGTCCGACCCCGGGTAGAAGGTCCACGCCCCGAGGTAGTCGCTGTGCGAGAACCCGCCCGGCTCCTCCGTGCGCTGCGCCTCGACCGTCAGCTCAACGAGGTTGCCCTCCCCCGTCGTCAGGTAGAAGTCGGCAGCGCCGGTCAGGTGCTCGGTGAACACGCCGAGCTCGTACTCGCGCGACCAGGACCATGCCACCGCGCCGCTCACCGCGTCCCACGCGTAGTGCTCGGCGGTCCCGAAGATCTCCCAGTGCGCGAGGTCGCCCTCGTGGTCTCTGGCCTCGGACGCGCCTCCGCTCAGGAGAAGAGGATCCCCCAGTGGAACAGTGCCCTCGACGAGGAAGCCCCGTTCGTCATCGAGATCGATCTCGTAGGTCGCACGGTTCATCAGCATGTAGACGTGGTCCCTCACGCAGGTCGGCGGATTCACCAGGTGGTGCGAAAAGCTCTCGTAGTCCTTGAACTCGCCGAAGAGCGTGAGCGGCCCGAGAGCCACGGTTCCGGACGCGTACGCCGCGTACCCGGTCATCGCGCTTTCCGTCACCGGGTTCTCTCCGCTCCTCGATGCGTACTCGCCGGCGAGCGTAACGGGACCCAGCCACAGGGACACCTCGGCTCCCGTGACGCCGTCCTCGAAGAGCGCCTGAGCGTCCGGGATCTCGATCTCTTCGTCCCGGACGGTCGACGCGCGTTCCACGGCGCTGCCGGCCACCTCGAGCCAGCCGCCGACCGGGACGCTCACGCGGGCGCCGCGGACACGGTGTTCCCTGTGGCGCACGCCGAGAAGATCCTCGTCGACCGTACCCGCCAGCCCGGTCAGAGACACCGCTCCGGCGTCGTACCGGCCGAGGAATCCGTCCAGCATCGTGTCGTACTCGAGTTCCACGTCCTCATAGCTGCGCAGTGTCAGCCCGTGGCCGAACGTCGACAGGAAGTGGCCCACGCGTGCCTCGAAGCGATCGCCGTAGTAGGCCGCGTACCGGTGCTTGAGGTCGGCAAGGGGGACATCTACGCCGGCGGGGTTGTAGCTGCCGTCGCTCAGCTGGTAGGCGCGGTAGGCCGCCCCCAGCACTACCGGTCCGACCGTCACGTCGAGGTCGAGTCTCACGTCGGCGGCCGAGGCCTCTACGCCCGTGTTGTACTGGTAGTCGGCGTTCACCACACCGGAGGCGGAAGCGTCGGTCTCCGACTTCGCGGCGGGTGCGGCACAGCAGGCAATCAGCGCCGCCAGAAGGATCCTGGAAGCCGGCCGGCGTCTACTCCTCAACGGCCGCCTCCTGGCCGGTGTCCTTCTCGTCGCAGCCTTCGGGGAAGAGGGCGCTGACAGCGGCGGCCAGCTTCTTGTGATTCGTCGGCCTGTAGCCCGTGACAGCGTACGTTATCTTCCCGTCTCCATCGACCAGCACGGTCCGCGGGATCGACGTCACATGAAGCTTCTTCGCCACCTTCTGCGCGGGATCGAGAAGCACCTCGAAGGTGTTGCCCTTGGACTTGATCACCGAGGCGACTCGCGACGTGGACCTGGGCCCGTCGATCGACACCGCGAGGACCTTGAGTCCGCAGTCTTTGTAGGTGTCAAAGATCTTCTGTATGTCCGGGAAACCCTTGATGCACGGCTTGCACCAGGTTGCCCAGAACTCGACGATAACGGGCCCTTCCTCAAGAAGCCCGGAGAGCGTGACGTCCTCTCCGTCCAGATTAGGAAGGGTGAAGTCCGGAGCGATCGCGTCCTCGGCGTAAGAGACAGACGTCGCCGTGAGGACGAGACCCGCCGCCAAGACGACGGCGCACGCCGCCGACCACCTGTCAGCCATGGCCTCCCCCAATCATGAGCGTACCTTATTATATCATCACAACTTCCAGAGGTCAAGATGCCCGCCGGGACACGGCGGGACGCACTCGATAACGCAATATGTCCGGGGGACTACTGCTGCGCAAACACCGCGCTGCCACGGCCGCGTGGCACGCGGTTCGGGGGCCGGTAGCCGTGTGGAATCAGGTGCCGGCCACGCCCGCGCCGATCCTGACTGTCCTCTCGCCGACCTCCTCGAGTCCCAGGATGCCGACTATGTCCTCGAGCGTACCGTCTATGGCGGACTCGTCGGACACCAGGTTCACCCCGTCGGTCTCCACCGTCAGGACCCTCGTCGTACGGGACGCCCTGGCCACCCAGTCCTCGTACGCGCCGTTCAGCGCCGCCAGATAGTCGGAGTCGATGTCTCGCTCGCACTCGCGTCCCCTGCAGAGTATGCGCTCCACCAGCGTGTCCACGCCGGCCCTCAGATAGACGATCAGGTCAGGAGTCCGCAGGAAGCTGGTCATCGCGTTGAACAGATCGACGTAGTTCGAGTGATCGCGGTCGGACATGAAGCCCTGTCGGTGAAGCGTGGCGGCGAAGATCTCCATGTCCTCGTAGATCGTCCGGTCCTGGATGCACGGTGCTTCGGAACCGACCATCTCCCTGTGGATCTCGAAGCGCTTCGACAGGAAGAAGACCTGGAGATGGAACGCCCAGCGCTCCATGTCCTGATAGAAGTCGTCGAGATAGGGATTGTCTATGACCGGCTCGTAGTAGGCTCTCCATCCGAGGTGATTCGCGAGAAGCGTCGTCAGGTTGGTCTTGCCGACGCCGATGTTGCCGGCGACGGCTACGAACTTTCCCGGTCGCATTGGGCGCTCCACATGTGCTGGGTCTCACATGCCGGCCGGAGAGTCGCCGGCTCGAGGCGTGCGTACTCTAGCGCCCGGCGCCGGGTATTGTCAACCGCTTTCAGAAGTCCGGCAGGGGCCGTCCTGCGGTCGCGGGAGCGTCACTCACGGGAGCACGGTGACGGGCGTGCCGACTCGCACCTTGCCGACCAGTCTCCTGAGGTCCTCGTTCTCCAAACGTATGCATCCGCGCGTCGACCGGCGGCCGACGAGATCCGGGTCGTTCGTCCCGTGTATGCCTATCCCCTGCCAGGGGGGGCACTTGAGACGAAGGAAGAAGGGGCCATAGACCCTGGCCCCCTCATGTTCCCACTCTGTGGAATCCTCTATCGACTCGATCACGAACTCGCCCTCGGGGGTGCGGCAGTCTCCGACCTCCAGCTTGTCGCCGCCGTCCTGATTGGAACCGATTCCCACCGTGAAACGCTCGGTTCCCTCTTCGGTCTCGAGGATCAGCTCGAATGTCGACTTCCTGACTACTATGTGCGGCTCCCTCATCAGCTCCCACCTCGCCCGTCACGAGACTCCGCGGCCTCGCGTCCGTCCGGCCTGTACTGCTCCCGGGTGTCTTCCTCGGTCCGCTCCGCGGGCCGGCATCCCGGGCGCAGTCACGTCGAGACGCCCATTCTCGGAAGGACGACCGCCTGGAGGATGATCCAGATCGCCACGAAGAGAAGCGGCAGAAGAACCCCCGACCACCTCATCTAGGCCTCCACGTCCGCGGTGAGCAGCGCCATCACCTCATCGCGCATCTGCTGTTCCATCGAAGGGCTGAAACCGACGTGCTTCACCGCTATGCGTCCGTCTCTACCGATCAGGAAGGTCGTCGGAATGCTGGTCACCCGGTAGGCCGCCTGAACGGCCCTGTCGCCGACGAGTACCGGATAGGTGATCCCGTACTCCTCCGCGAAAGGCGCCAGAACGCCCCTGCCTCCCTGGTCGAGGCCGACACCGAGCACCACGAGCCCCTCGTTCTCCAGGTCGTCATACAGCTCGACGAGGAACGGGATCTCCTTCCTGCAAGGCGGACACCAGGTCGCCCACAGGTCGAGCACGACGACCTTTCCCTCGAAGTCGGACAGCGACACCTCTTCGCCGTCGAGATCCGACAGGGTGAATCCGGGCGGCAGCATGCCTTCCTCAGGCCCCACGTCGCCGGCGGCCGCGGGGGAGTCGTCTTCCTGCGTTGCGCCTCCGGTCCCGGGCTCAGTTCCGGCGGTCTCTTCGCGCGCCTCGGCGGCCGTATCGGTCTCGGGACTTCCGTCGCCGCAGCCGGCGAGCGCCAGGGCCGCCGCGACAGCCAGGATCAGCGTGATGATCGGAACGCGCTTCTCGTGAACCATCTGCACCTCCATGAGCGAGCGCCCGACGGCGCTACATGAGGGAGTCTACCTTCTTCTGTATCATCTCCTTGGAAGCCGCTCCGACCATCTGATCGACGGGACTTCCATCCTTGAAGAACACCATCGTGGGGATCCCGCGGATCCCGAACTTCTGTGCCAGGGCGGGGTTCTCATCAACGTTGACCTTGGCCACGATGAGCTTCCCGTCGTTGTCGGCAGCCAGCTCTTCGAGTATCGGGCCGACCACCCGGCACGGTCCGCACCACGGCGCCCAGAAGTCCACGATGACCGGCGTCGACGACTTCTCAACCTGCTCCTCGAACGTCTGCTCCGTAACGGCTACCGTCTTGGTTCCTTCCATGTCTCTCCCTCCTGACGTTTCCGGCCTCAGTCCTTCCCCGCGTCCTCGCCCAGAGCCGCGCTCAGAATTTTCGTCCCGCGCGGCTCCACCAGGCGATAGCACACGAGATGTCCTCGTCTCTCTGATTCGATGAGCCCGGCGTATCGAAGTCGCGACAGATGCTGCGAAACGGACGGCTGGGGAATCCCCAGGAGCTCCTCCAACCTCTTCACACACGACTCGCCCTCGCTCAGAAGCTCCACGATCCTGAGCCTGACCGGATGAGAGAGAGCGCGAAGCAGCTCCGCTGCCGCCTCCAGGCTCTCGTCCCCGCGAACGTCCGGGTCTGCATCTCCCGAGACGGACTTCCTGCCGTGTGCTCCGCCCGCCATCTCCGTTCCGTCCTCCTTCGGGCGCCGAGGCCCAAGCATTCAAAGATGCTAATATCAAATAGTCTGAATAAGCCCCCATGTCAAGTCGAATTTCGCGCCGCGGGATCGGCCGCAGCGCGAGTGACGGAATGGAATGCGCGGAGAAGGGGCTCGCCGTACTGCGCGGAAGTGGTCGGCCGGATCCCGCGGGAGGGAGTGGGCCTGACCGGTAGAACGATCGCCCGTCGTTGGCTTGAGGGGAGCAGGCCCGGGCTACTCGCGGGGTTGCTCGACGGAGAAGCCAAGGGACGAGAGGAGATTGCCGGCATGGTCGGTGATGTCGACGCGCCACTCGCCGCTCCACTCATCGAGGATCTGCTTCGTGCTCCACGTGCGCCAGCGCGGGCCCTTGACCTCGAGAGCGACGCTTGCCATCTCGCGCTCTCCCCAGTACCAGACGTGCAGCACCGTGTCGCGCCTGGCGGGACCGCCGATCTCGCTGAAACACCACAGCTGCAGGACGCCGTCGGGCGCCGGGATGAAGCTCTTTCCGGCCTCGGTAGGCTCGCTCTGATCGATGCCCCTGCATATGTAGGCCCTCAGTACCTCGAACTCCGATCCGCCGGACTCGGCCACGTCCTTCTCGGGAGAGCGGGACCGCCCGGAAGGTGCTGCTGCGGTGTCGCCCTGGGCCTCGCTCGTGTGGGCCCGCGTCGTGTCATTTCCCGCCGAGGAGGTCGAATCCGGGATATCCGCATCGGCTTCCTGCGACTGAGCCCCCGCCGGAGGAGTCGCGGCCACTACGATGACGGCCGCCAGGGTCGCGAGCGCGAGCGGTTTCCATCTCAGGGTACGCATCTCGGTTACTCCCTTCCTTGAAGCGCCGCTTCAGCCTGTGCGCTTCAGAATGGCGGCGGCGCATGCCATCATGATGCCCGAGACCGTAACAGGCAGAAGCACGGGGGCGACCCACGGCCTCGGCACGAGGAAGAGCACATCCAGGGTAAGAAGATCCGGCGGCCAGCCGAGGAAGACGTAGAGCCAGATGTAGTAGAAGATGTCCCAGACGCCGAACGCCCAGATGAAGAAGGCCAGGCGAGACCACCACCCGCCCCTGGCGGTCAGGAGAGAGACCGCGGCCAGCATCGCAATGGTCGCAACCTCGCGGCCGATCTCTATGTTCAGCACGGCGCCGGAGATGTCGGAGACCGCGTGTACGCCCTCGACCAGGAAGCCGTCGGGGTAGTACAGGAACCTGAGGTAGGCGACCACGGCCGACTCGACGTACGCCATTCCGACGGCGAAGACCGTGAGCCAGCCCAGCGCTGCGAGCGTGCGCCTGTTGAGACCGAGCTCCAGATCGAGCCTCCCTCTTGACTTAGCAAGCGCGAGGTTGCCCGGGTCGGGGCTCCGTTTCGGATCCGAGACTCGACAGGAGCCTAGTCCCGCGCGGCGGGACTGTCAAGACCGTGTCTCCAGCTCGCGAATCCGAGCCTCGAGGGACTCGATCTGTCGCATGAGAGGGTCGGGAATGGCGTCGTGGGCGAGCGGATCGTCGAGCACGCGGCGTCCACCCTCCCTCACGATTCGGCCCGGGACGCCGATGACCGTACAGTCGTCGGGCACGTCCCTGACTACGACCGACCCGGCGCCGATGCGGACGTCGTTGCCGACGCGGATATTGCCCAGCACCCTGGCTCCGCATCCGACGACCACGTCGTCGCCGAGCGTGGGGTGGCGCTTCCCGTACCCCTTGCCCGTTCCCCCCAGCGTCACTCCCTGGTACAGGGTGACGTTGTTGCCGACCACTGTGGTCTCGCCCACCACGACTCCCATGCCGTGGTCGATGAACACCCCTCTGCCGAACTCGGCGCCGGGGTGTATCTCGACGCCGGTCATGAACCTCGAGATCTGCGAGATGGCCCTCGGCAGAAGCGGGACGCCCAGGCGCCAGAGGGTGTGAGCGGCACGGTGCATGACGAGCGCGTGCACACCCGAATACGTGAGCAAGACCTCCACGGCGCCCCAGAATCCTCTGGCCGCCGGGTCTCGGTCGAGCGCGGCTCTTACCAGATCACGCATCGCTTCCTCCGAGAATCGCCACTCCGTTCGTGCCCGAAGTTGCCAGTTCCGTGCCAACCACCCCCGACTTGACACGACCCCAATTCACTACTATAGTCGAGTCGTCGACTGCAAGGCCTCCTGGGAGGCCCTTTTTCTTGAGGTGAGCTATGAGCGACGTACGTGTTCGGCTCGCGCCCAGCCCCACGGGATACCTGCATCTGGGCGTTACGAGGACGGCTCTCTACAACTGGCTGACCGCGAGGTCGGGCGGCGGCTCGTTCATTCTGCGTATAGAGGATACGGACCGGGAGCGATCGACGGACGAGTTTCTCGAGGCCATCATCACCGATCTGAGGTGGCTCGGCCTCGACTGGGACGAGGGGCCCGAGGTCGAAGGACCTCACGGACCGTACCTCCAGTCGCAGAGGGGAGGCACCTACGCGCCGTTTGTCGAGAGGCTCGTCCAGGAGGGGGCCGCCTACAGGTGCTACTGCACGCCCGAGGAACTGGAGGAGCGCAGGAGCGCCAGAAGCGCCGACGAGGCGGAGGCCTGGAAGTACGACAGGAAGTGCGCTTCCCTCTCGCGGGACGAGCGAGAGGCCCTGGAGCGCGCGGGAAGACCGCACGTGATTCGGTTCAGGGTTCCCGGGGGAAAGACGTCGTTCGTCGACGCGATACAGGGTCCCGTCGAATTCGAGAACGACCAGTTCGACGACCTCGTTATCGCCAGGCGTGACGGCACGCCCACATACAACATGGCGGTAGTGATCGACGACATGGAGATGCGGGTAACCCACGTGATCCGCGGGAGCGATCACCTGACGAACACGCCCCGCCAGATCATGATGTGGCGAGCCCTGGGACACGAGCCGCCCGTTTTCGCCCACATGCCTCTCCTGTTCGGGCAGGACGGCAAGGTCCTCTCCAAGCGTCGCGGAGCGGTGTCGATCGGCGAGTACCGCAGGATGGGATATCTGCCGGAAGCGATCGTCAACTACATAGCTCTTCTGGGATGGGCAAGCGAGAGCGGCGAGGAGATACTCAGCCTCGAGCAGCTGGCGGATGAGTTCGAGCTCTCGAAGCTCAGCCGGAAGCCTTCGACGTTCGACCCTGACAAGCTGGTGTGGATCAACGCGCAGTGGATGAAGCGCCTGAGCGTCCCGGAGCGGACAGAGCGTCTGCTCCCGGTGCTTCGAGACGAAGGACTGGTCGCAGGGGAGCTGACGAGCGAGGAGAGAGAGTGGCTCGAGAGGGTCGTCGACCTTATCGACGACCGACTGAAGACAGTTCGCGATGTCCTCGACTTCGACTGGTTTTTCCTTGCCTCCGGTGTAACCTATGATAGTATGGCCGTTAGCAAGGTGCTGGACAAGCCCGGCGCGGGGGAGATCCTGGCCGGGCTTCGAAAAGTGCTATCTGATGCGCCGGACTTCACCACAGATGCTCTGGAGACGGCGATAAGGTCGTACGCGGAGGAGAAGGGCGTCTCGGCGGGCAAGGCGATACAGCCGCTCCGGGTCGCCGTTACCGGAAAGACCGCCAGCCCGGGGATGTTCGAGACACTGTCGCTTCTGGGTCGCCACAGGGTGCTCGCCCGGGTCGACGCGGCCCTTGAGCTTTCGTCCTGAAAACACGGTGGGGAGTCGTCTAGTGGCAGGACGACGGACTCTGGATCCGTTAGCGGAGGTTCGAATCCTCCCTCCCCAACCACAGAGACAGGCGCCATCGTCTAGCGGTTAGGACGCCGGCCTCTCAAGCCGGTAACACGGGTTCGATTCCCGTTGGCGCTACCAAAAGTGAGCGGAGCGCGGCTGAGCCGCGCTCCGCTCTTCTCGTTCACCGGAGGACGGAGCTACTTCTTCTTCCTCCTGGTGGTCTTCCTCTTCGTGGTCTTGCGCTTTGCCGGCTTGCGCTTCGTAGTCTTGCGCTTGGTCGTCTTCCTCTTCGCCGGCTTGCGCTTCGTGGTCTTGCGCTTGGCCGGCTTGCGCTTCGTGGTCTTGCGCTTCGTGGTCTTGCGCTTGGCCGGCTTGCGCTTCGCCGTCTTCCTCTTGGTCGTCTTCTTCTTCGCCGGCTTGCGCTTCGTGCTCTTGCGCTTGGTCGTCTTCTTCTTGACTGCCATCAGCCGTTCACCTCCTTTTTCCCGCCTGCGCCCATTCGCGGCGGGACTTGGCCGACTTGCCTCCCTCCACCGAACGTGAGATCCCGGGCAGCGAGACGTCGCCCACGTTCGACCAGCCGCCGGCGAACCACGTCGCCGAAACGGCTCACAACAGGAATCGATCGACGAGAGACGAAGCGTGTCACATGATCGACTCCAGTACCATCGGCGTCATATGTAGAACGAGCGTGGAACCGTGTCAAGAAAAAAGTGTCCACTCGAGTCATCGCCTCTTCCGAATCGAACGCGAACGTCAACACGAACGCGTCCGTAAATCCACCGACCGTTTTCCGAAGACGCTCCGAAGATGAAACAGCAGATCCGAATGCCGACGTGTCCTCCGAAAGCGATGACGTGCAGTTCGAGTCGGGACGCGGTTCCGGTTCCCGCACTCCCATTGAACCCGCAACGCGCGGCTCGCGACGGCACGCGGTTCCGGTTCCCGCACTCCCATTGAACCCGCAACGCGCGGCT
>WJLY01000266.1 GCA_014728245.1 Candidatus Effluviviaceae Genus IV sp. | reverse complement strand
GAGGCGTGGCGCACGACTTCAACAACCTGCTCACCGTCATCTCGGGTTACACGGAACTTCTGTCACGCTCGGCGGAAGATGCGAGAGTCTCGGCTCACGCGGAGCAGATCAGGGGCGCCGCGGAGCGGGCGGCCGACCTGACGCAGCAGCTCTTGGCCTTCAGCAGGCAGCAGCCGCTGCAGCCGCGCGTGGTGGAGGCGAACTCGGCGATCACATCGATGAACGCGCTCCTGAGACGGCTGATCGGAGAGGACATCGCCCTGAGCGTGCACCTCTCGCCCGATGCCGGGCGCATCAGAGTCGATCCGGCCCAGATCGAGCAGGTTGTGATGAACCTGGCGGTCAACGCACGTGACGCGATGCCGGAGGGCGGAGCGCTCACGCTGCGAACGGAGCACGTCGTGCTGAGCGAAAAGGACGTGGAAGAGACAGACCAGGCAATAGCGGGGAACTACGTGATGTTGGCGGTCAGCGACACCGGAACGGGCATCGATAAGGAGGCTCTCGACCGGATCTTCGAGCCCTTCTACAGCACGAAAGAGCTTGGCAGGGGAACCGGGCTGGGCCTGTCGGTCGTCTACGGGGTCGTCGAGCAGCACGGCGGCTTCGTGGAGGTGGATAGCGAGGCCGGCGGAGGAACGACGTTCCGCGTCTATCTGCCCGAGGTGACGGACGAGACGGACGCCGATCGCGCCCCCGTAGCCGCCGATGAGCCCGCGCCGCGCGGTGCCGGCGAGCAGATCCTCCTTGTGGAGGACGAGGACTCGGTCCGCAGCATCACCGCCCGCATGTTGGAGGAAGGAGGCTACGGCGTAACGGCCGTGGCCGACATCGAGGGCGCGCTCGAAGCGCTCGCCGACGAGGGGGCGCGCTACGACCTGGTCTTTACTGATGTGGTCCTGCCCGACAGGAGCGGCGTCTGGCTGGCCGAGCACCTGGCGGAGATCAGGCCCGATGTCAGGTTGCTGCTCGGGAGCGGCTACACCGACGACCGGACCCACTGGTCCTCTGTTCGTAACAGGGGCCTGTCCTTCATAAGGAAGCCCTACAGGGCGCCTGAGCTCCTCAAGGCTGTGAGGGGAGCGCTCACGAAGACCGACTGAGCGTGACGAGATCGCAACCCATGGAGCGAGCCGGGTTCGCGACCCATGGAGCGTGGCCACGGACGCGGATCAGGAAGACCTCCACGTGGAACCGCGGGAGTGGCCATTCGGACGCACTCTTCGCATCCAGAGAACGGAGGGTCGCTTGAGCCACCTGGACAAAACGACCGGCGGCGGCAAGCAGTCGAGCACGGACGGCGCGACCACCGGCCTGTCCCCGCTCCTTCACGGCATCAGAGGCGCGGACACATGGTTCGAGGCGCTTCTCAGGCACACCTGCGACGTGGTCTACGTGCTCGGCGAGGACATGCGTGTCCAGTACGTGAGCCCGTCGGTGGAATCCGTCTTCGGTTACCGACCGGAAGAGGTCGTCGGCCAGGACTGCATGCAATACGTCCATCCTGACGATGTCGCGCTGGCCCGCGGAGCGTACGAGACGCTGGCCACGCCTGGATCCGAAACGAGGATCGAGCGCCTCCGGATAGCCGCACGGGACGGTTCATGGAAGACGATCGAGCTGGCCGGCAACAACGCACTGCACGACCCGGCGATCGGCGGCGTGGTCGTAACGGCCCGCGACGTGACGGAGCGGACCAGAGCCGAGCGCGCAGTCGAGAGAAGCGAGGGGAGGTACCGGCGGCTGGTCGACAATCTCAACGACGGCATCTTGAGCCTCGATGCCGACCACCGCATCACGTTGGTCAACCCGCGGATGCTGGAGATGCTCGATCGCGCGGAGGGCGAGGTAATCGGGCGCCCAGTCCTGAGTCTGGTGCCGGAGGACTACAGGCCCGAGGCCGACCGCGCCCTGCGTCACCTGAGGAACCGGCCGGGTACATCCCAGGAACTGAGGTTCCTGAGGACCGACGGCGCGGTCATACATGCCCTCGTTGAGAAGACGGCGTTCACGGACGGCCAGGGCGACTACGAGGGAAGCATCATCTCGGCTCGGGACATAACGGCGCGGAAGCGCGCGGAAGAAGAGAACGAGCGGCTGCGCGCCCAGGTCGAGCGAGCGCGACGGATGGAGGCGGTGGGCCGCCTCGCCGGAGGCGTGGCTCACGACTTCAACAACCTCCTCACCGTTCTCATGGGTCACGCGGACATGGCAATTGCCGAAGCGGCTCCCGGTTGTTCCATGCACGAGCACCTTGCGGAGATCAAGGAGACCGCAGGCAGGGCCGCCGAGCTGGCCGGCCAGCTTCTCATATTCAGCAGGCGCCACGAGCTTTGCACGGAGCCCCTCGACTGCCACGAGGTCATCGAAGACGTGACGCGCATGCTCAGGAGGGTCCTGGGAGAGGACATTTCCACAGCCCTCGAGCTGGATGCGGATCGCAGCATCGTGACAGCGGACCGCGCGAGCCTGGAACAGATGCTCGTCAATCTCGCTGTCAACGCCAGGGACGCTATGCCGACGGGCGGCGAGCTCGCGATCCGGACGTCGAACGGCGGCTGCGACTACGCGGAGGGAGCCGGGGGGCCGGCGCGCGACAGCGCCTGTCTCATAGTCTCGGTGACGGACACGGGCACGGGCATCGACGCGGACACGGCCGAGCACATCTTCGAGCCCTTCTACACGACTAAGGATGAGGACGAGGGAACCGGCCTCGGGCTGGCGCTCGTGTTTGGCGTGGCGAAGAGGCACGGCGGCTGGGTCGAGCTGGAGACGGAACGGGGCGCCGGCTCAACGTTCCACGTGTTCCTTCCCCTGGCATCCGACGAGAGCGATGCGCGAGACGGCGCTCCGCGCCGGGAGCCTACAGGACTTCCGCGCGGGCACGGGCAGGCCGTCCTGGTCGTCGAAGACGAGATGGCGGTCAGGGAGTTCATAGCCGAAGTGCTTGCGGAGCACGGCTACCAGGTGAGCGCGGCGGACAGCGTAGCCGAGGCGGTGGGCCTCTTCAGGGAGGGACCGGGGAGCTTCGATCTGGTGCTGAGCGACGTCGTTCTCGCGGACGGGCATGGCACCGAGATCAGCGACGTTCTGGATCTCATGAGGAAGGAAGTCCCGGTTCTGCTCACCAGCGGTCACACGGACAGGCGAAGCGTGCTCAGGCTCATCGAGAACGGCGAGGTCCCGTTCCTCAGGAAGCCCTTCACTGTCGCGGGCCTCCTGACCGCTGTGGAGGATGCGCTCAAACCTGTCTCATAGGAACTCTGTGCAGACCCGCGACGCGGCTACCCGTTGCCCAGAAGACGCGAAGCCGCCGCCACGACGTTATCGGCCGTGAACCCGAAGCGCCGCATCAGATCCCCGCCCGGGGCGGACGCGCCGAAGCCTTCCATTCCGATGACCACGCCGTCTTCGCTCGCGTAACGCTCCCACCCGAGGCCGGAACCCGCCTCCACGACGACGCGCCTCGAGACCTCCGGCGGCAGCACGTGTTCACGGTAGACGCGTGGCTGCTCCTCGAAAAGCTCCCATGAAGGCATGCTGACGACTCGAGACGCCACGCCGTCCTCGGACAGGCGCTCGTGCGCCTCGACGCAGAGCGAGACCTCGCTTCCCGTGCCGATGAGGATCACATCCGGTGTCCCGGCGCAGTCGGCGAGCACGTAGGCGCCGCGGGCCACGTCAGAAGCGGCGTAGCGGCGCCTGTCAAGGACCGGGACGCTCTGTCGCGTAAGCACCAGCGCGGACGGCCTGTGTCGGAGAGACATGACCACCCGCCAGGCGTCGGCGACCTCGTTCGCGTCGGCCGGGCGGATCACGGCCAGATGCGGGATCGCCCTCAGGGACGCCAGGTGCTCTACGGGCTGATGCGTTGGGCCGTCCTCGCCGAGACCGATCGAGTCGTGCGTGAAAACGTAGACGACCGGCAGCTTCATGAGCGCGGCCAGACGGATCGCCGGGCGCGCGTAGTCGGAGAAGACGAGGAAGGTCGCGCCGTACGGGCGCAGCCCGCACAGGGCCATGCCGCTCACCGCTCCGCACATCGCGTGCTCTCTGACCCCGAAGTGGAAGTTCCGACCGCCCGGCGTCCCCGCCGTCAGGTCCGCCGCGCCTTCGATGTGCGTCTTGTTCGACGGCGCCAGGTCGGCCGAACCCCCGAGGAACCAAGGCACCTTGCGCGCTATGGCGTTCAGGACCTTGCCCGACGCTTTGCGCGTGGCCGTGCCCTTCTCGTCCGAGTCGAACGCAGGGATTTCGCGGTCCCAACCGTCCGGCAGGCGCCCGTCGATGATCATGCCGTACTCTGCCGCCAGCTCGGGATGCTGCTTCCCATACTCTGAGTAGAGTTTTCTCCAAAGGGCGGACGCTTCGCGCCCCCTTGCGCCCAGGTTCTCGGAGAAGTGATCCCGGACACCGTCGGGAACCAGGAACTCCTCGTCCTCAGGCCAGCCGTAGGCGCGCTTGGTGAGCTTCACTTCCTCCTCGCCCAGCGGTGCCCCGTGCGCCTCGTGCGAGTCCTGCATGCCTGGCGAGCCGTAGGCGATGTGACTCTCCACGACGATGAGCGTCGGACGGTCGTCGGTCTTCCGGAACTCCGCGAGCGCCGCTGCCATCTCGTCGAGATCGTTCGCGTCGCCCACGCGCAGAACGTTCCAGCCGTACGCTCCGAACCTCCGCCCCACGTCCTCGGACATGGCCAGCTGCGTGCTTCCCTCGATCGACACGCGGTTGCTGTCGTAGACCCAGCAGAGGTTCGACAGCGAGAGGTGCCCGGCCAGTGAAGCGGCCTCGGAGGAGACGCCTTCCATGATGTCGCCGTCGCTGGCGAGCGCGTACACGTCGAATCCGAAGAGCTCGAAGCCCGGTCGATCGAACCGACCGGCCATCCACCGGCCCGCGATCGCCATTCCCATACTGGCGGCGGCTCCCTGGCCGAGCGGACCTGTCGTGATCTCGACGCCGGTTGTGTGCCCGTACTCCGGATGTCCGGGGCACCGGCTGTCGAGCTGCCGGAACGCCTTTATGTCCTCGAGCGTGACCGCTTCCCGTCCGGTCGGCTTCCCCTCCCCATCCACTTTCTTCACGCCGGCGAGATGAATGAGCGAGTAGAGGAGCATCGACGCGTGCCCCGCCGAGAGCACGAACCTGTCGCGAGCGGGCCAGAGCGGTTGTTCAGGGTCGTACCGCAGGAAGCGTTGCCAGATGCAGTAGGCCACCGGCGCAAGCGCCATCGGTGTTCCGGGGTGGCCGGAATTTGCCCTCTCCACGGCATCCATAGACAGCGTTCTGATCGTGTCTATCGCGAGCACATCCGGATCGGTCGTGTCGTGCGTCTTCTCTTCTGACATGAGACAGAGCTCCCCCCTGCGGACCCGCGGGCGAACGGAAGACCGGCTCATCAATGTGATGCTTCTGCGCCCCGCATGTCGTATCGCCGGACTGAGCAGCTTAAGTCCGGAATCCGGAGCCGTCAACGACGTCGGCCTGAATCTTCTGTGGTCACGGCGAATCCATAGCGTTAAGATGCCTGCAAAGGGAGAGGACAACGAAGCCGACGTCCGCCATCCGGGTGCTGAACGGGCGGGAGGTACGCATGAGCGTAGTCGCATTCTCCGGCAGAGCCAGACCGCGGCGCACAGCGGCGAAAGCCTGCCTGTCGGTCGTGTTGCTCGCGGCCTTCTCCGTCCCGGCCCCGGCCGGGTACGGGCCACTCGCGGACAACGGGACCATCGGCGACGTCCATGCGGGACGTTTCGCGTCGGCTTCGGACGGAGGGAGCGGCAACACGGGCGCCGGAGTGACTTCTCCCGGCGACCGGGGCTTGTCGGAACTCAACTTCGGCCTGAGGGCAGGTTCATCCGTCGGCCAGCACGCCGGCGTAGAGGAGCGGGACTCCGAGTATGAGGTCGAGAGCGAGTCGCGCCTGGGGCTGACCGCAGGCCTTTTCGTATACTGGCCAGTGACTCACCGATTCGCCCTGCAGCAGGAGGTCCTCTACACGCAGAAGGGCTCGTACCAGACGATCGGCGTGGAGATTCTGGAGATCCCCACCGTGCTCGATGTAACATATGAGATGGACTACATCGAGCTTCCGATGTTGCTCCGGTTCAGCTGGCTCACGTGGAGCGATGGCGCCCTCTACTCGCTCACCGGCACGGCGATGTCTCTCAAGATCCGGGACCGCTACGTCCTCGAGGGAGAGATAGACGACGGAGAACAGGTCGTGCCGCTTCAGGCCGAAGCCGACATGTCAGAGGTCGACATGTTCGACTTCTCTCTCGTTTACGGCATGGGGTGCGAGTTGGAGATGTGGGGCAGCACTGTCCAGATCGAGTACCGCTTCGCCGCGGGCTGGCACACGCTGCAGATGCCGACATACGCCTACGTCCCGTTCGAGGATGAGGAGATCCTGATAGAGAACGACCCGGTTCCGCTGAAGAACCACGCACACAGCGTCACACTCGGCGTACGCTTCTAGGAGGTTACAGATGAACAGGCCGCATCGAGCGTCCGCAACTATGGCATCTCCGCCTTTCATCGCCCTGCTGTGTCTCCTGCTTTTTTCCACAGGAGCGAGCGGCTATCAGTACTGGAACGATATCCGGAGCAGCGCGCTCCTCCCCGACGACACGGTAATCATGAGGATGGAAAACCCTACCGGAGGCGGCGAGGAGAACTACGTGATCTACAGAGACTCCGGCATTGCCGAGGCGCTGATGTCGGCCGTGCCCGACGGACCTTCCACGCTGTCGGCGACCGTCCCGGGGCCTGTGGCTGAAGACCGCAACTACGGGTTCCGGCTGCTGCAGGGAAGCGAGCTCGACTTCATGCCGCTTCCTTTGGCCAGCGGCGTGAGCCCGCAGCCCGGAGACCTCACCCGGGTCGCTGAGGACGCCGCAGGCGACGAGCTGTTCGGCTATCAGAACCTGGATCTCGTCGACTGCCACGTCAGCTTCTCGGACAGCGAGATCCACGCTTCTCTCACGAACGTGGGCGGAGGCTTTCCTGTCGCATCCGGGCTCACGTTCTTCGGGTATCTGCTGGGAATAGCGGATCCGGCCGCGGCCGATCCGGACACGGTATTCGCGCTCATGGAGACCTACGATCAGTCGGGGGTCATAAGCCCCGGGCTCTACAAGATCACTGGCACGGGGATGGACAACCTCGAGAAGATCGGCGAGGTGACTGTTCAGGAGTTCCCCGCCGACAACTCGCTGGTCCTCTCCTGCCAGCTCTCGGATCTCTTGTCGGATCCGTACTTCCTCTCCTGGTATGATCCCTCTGACCCCGCGATAGGAGTCGCCGGGTTCACGCAGAGGATCACACTGCTGGGCGGCGCTCAGGAGGCCGACCAGAGCCCGGGAGGCCGGTGCTACCTCCGGGAGCACGTCGTCCAGACCGGACCCAACCAGCTCCCGACGCTCACGAACCCGGTCTTCGACGGTTCGGGCTCGCTCGCGACCGCCGCGATCGACTATCTCGATTCGGACGGGCATTGCCCGGTGACTGCAGATATCGTCTTCGACGAGAGCGACACGTTCGCGCTCTATCCCCAGTCGCTTGATTACTCGACCACCGTGACCTACGTGACGGATGCCGGGATACAGCCGCTCGCGGATGGAACCTGGTCTGTGGCCGTCTTCCGGGTGAGCGACAACGGGACGGACGTCGTCGAGTACCTCGCCCCGGCCACGGGAGTCGAGGAGGCCCTTCAGAGCGAGCCGGGGTCCCTTCTCTCCGCGGCAACGCCCAGCCCGTTCAGCCGGTCGACATCGATCACGCTTCACATGCCCGCGCCCGGGCGCGCGGAAGCGGCGGTCTACGATGTCCGCGGAGCCAGGGTGAGAACGCTCGCCGGGGGCGAGCTTCCGGCCGGGCCTAACGTTCTCCGGTGGAACGGGAAGAGCGACGCCGGACGACAGGTGCCGTCCGGCGTCTATTTCGTGAGGGCGGCTGCGCCAGGGGCGACCGCGCTCCGCAAACTGATTCTCGTCAGGTAGTCTACCTGAGCGGATGCTTGCTCAAGTTGACTCTCGTGAGGCAGTCTACACGCGCAGACGATTCCTCAAGTTGAGCCTCGTGAGGCAATCTACCCGCGCAGACGATTCCTCAAGTTGAGCCTCGTGAGGCAGTCTACCTGCGCAGACGCTTCCTCAGACCAACGAGCCCCACCAGGCCGGTGCCCAGGAGCAGCATCGTTGCGGGCTCCGGCACCGGCTCCGGCTCGAGGTCGGAGAAGAAGTTGAGCTGGAACGCCGAATGCGTGGTGTGGCGCTCGGCGAAGAAGATGTCGATGTCGTGATAGCCCTCCGTGAGGTCGACCGTATACGCGCCGTAGGTGACGCCGTGTATCCCGCCCAGATCCAGGACGAGCTCGCCGTCTATGAAGAGCCACGAGTCGTCGTCCGAGCCCATCGAGTAATCGTAGCTCTTGTCGCTGTCAACGTAGAACTGCCCACCCCAGTGTACGGCGAAGTGATACGGATCGCCGGGTAGTCCGGTGTCGACCGGGAACCATGGATGCAGGAACCCGCCCTGCAGGTCGGCCTCGGAGTCGGTGCGCGTGAACACCTGATATGCCGGGTTCCACCAGTCGAACTGCGATATCCTGGTGGCCCCATACGTTGAAAGCGTAGGCGCAGACCCGGTCAGCGTCGACTCGACGAGTCCGGTATCGAGTCCCGTGATCGCGCTCTGCATGTCCGGGTGTGCGGAGCTGAGGTTGTAGTAGGTTCCAAGAAGCCCCGCATGGGCGGTGGACGCCAGCAGAATGACGGCCAGCGCCACAATCAGCGAACCCTTGGCTCGTGTCAGCATCTGAGTCTCCCCTGTTCTGGTCACGGCGGCAGCTTATCGTTCGACGCTCGACGCAGCGCAGCAGGGCGCGCTGGTCCGCATCGGACTGTCTGACCCTCAGTATCTCACAGTTGGTGGTGTTTGTCAATCAGATTGCGCCTGGGCCTTCGTACGTCGCTTCAGGGGACGTCGAAGCTGTACAGCGAGTACTCGAGGCGCTCGAGGTTCTTGCCCTCGACTCCGGAGCGGGCCTCGGACAGGGAGCTTCACGAGGCGCCCGAGGTTCGTGCCTCGACTCAGGAGCGAGCCTCGGGCAGGGACCTTCACGTGCCCGCCGGAGACTCTGTCAGGCGGCAGGCCCGGGACAGGAGTTCGACCATCACTCTTCCTCGGCGGCCTCGATCAACCGGTGCTTGAACGGGCCTTCGAAGTAGTCAGGCGGGAGCCTGAACGCCCGGGTCACTCTCACTATGGCGCCGGTCTCGATCCGTCTGGGATTCCAGTACTCCCAGACCACGCGCCCTTCGCGAGTGACCTCGAAGATGCGGCCCTTCTGCGACTCCGTGATCAGGATGTTCCCGTTCTCGAGCATCTGCTGGGCTCCGCTCCCGCGCGAGAAGAAGTCGGGATGCGTGTAGGTCCAGACGATCCGGTCCGCCACGACATCGTACTCGACCACGCGCGACTGCCCCTCGAACTTCCTGTTGTCGAAGATCACGAGTGTCCCCTCGCGCGTTACGCGGGCCTCGTGCGGCCGCTGCCAGCGACCGCGGTTCGCCCACACCACCTTGCCGGAATCGCCATCCAGAACCGCGAGGCAATCCATGTTGCGGATGGTGATGAGAATGTTGCCCTCCCGGAAGGCGGGATGGGGAACCGTTCCGTCCAGCACCTCTACCGTGTTGGTGTGGAAGGGATCGGCCTGCTTGCTGCCGAAGCCCGGCGCCGTGACCCACTCCTCGTAATCGGTCCCGCGGAAGGCCCGGGGCACCGAGAGGCAGGCGACCTCGCGCACCAGTTTCCCCGAGGGCGCAAGGAGGCAGATCATGTCCTCGAGGAGAGGTGCTGCTCTCAGCCACTCGAGCACCTGTCCCCTGCGCATGAGAACGTAGATGGTGCTGTCGGGTTCGACGACCGCGTCGTGGTGCGCCCTCAGATCATCGTCGCCGTACGTCCAGAGGCTCTGCGAGTCGGCGTCCAGTTTGATCAGGCGGCCGGGATAGGCGGAGACGCCGAGGGCGCTGCCGTCCGGATAGACCCAGACCCTGGTCCAGTGCTCGGAGCCTTCCTCGCGCCACGTGTGAAGCACACGTCCATCCATATCTACAAGATACGCCCCGGGGAAGTCGGCTGATACGTATACCGTGTAGCCTTCGTACGCCTCGTCCTCATGCACAGTCACTCCGCTGGCACGAGGCGCGGGCCCGCCCCCGATCGTGTACCCCAGCGTGCCGATCCGCTCAAGCTCGCGCCTCTGCTCGTCGGTGATCGTTCTCTCCACCCGCGCGCTGTCGCCGGACGCGGAGGCGCCCCGGGCGCCGTCCGGCGCCGCCACGAAGATCATGAGGGCCAGTGCGAGACCGGCATACGTCCGCACCACTTCAGCTCCCTGTCTGGCGCAACCGCTCGATGCGTTCCGCGAATTCGCCGTTAAAGTAGTCCAGCGGAAGCCGGAAAGCGCGGGTCAGCCGGGCGATGGCGCCGTCGTCCACTCTGCGGGGGTTCCAGTACTCCCAGACCACCCCCCCGTCACGCGTGATCTCGAACACGCGCCCGCTCTCCGACTCCGTGATGAGCACGTTGTCGTTCGGCAGAAGCTGCTGCGCTCCCGTACCCTTCGTGAAGAAGCCGGGTTCCGTGTAGCTCCATACGATCCTGTCCTCGACGACGTCGTACTCTACGATCCGGGACCTTGTCTCGAACTTGCGGTTGTCAAAGAGCATCAGCGTTCCATCCGGCGTCACTCTCGCCTCGTGCTGACGCTGCCAGCGGCCGCGGTTCGCCCAGACGGCTCTTTCCTCATCGAGATCGAGAACGGCCAGGCAATCCATATTGCGAATCGTGACGAGAACGTTGCCTTCGCGAAACGCGGGATGCTCCACTCGGCCATGCAGCAGTTCCACGCTGTTGGTGTGAAAAGGGTCCTCGCCGCTTCCGAGCACAGGCGACTCGAGCATGTACGCGTACTCCGAGTCGCGAAACGCCTCTGGAATGGGAATGCAGGCGACCTGGCGGACGAGCTCGCCCTCGGGCTCAAGCACGCAGACGAGATCAACCAGAAGGGGCGACTCCCGCAACCACTCGAGGACGGTACCCACGCGCATGAGCACGTAGATCCTCCCGTCGTCGGCCACGCGCACGTCGTGGTGCGCGCGCAGCTTCTTTCCACCGTAACCCCAGACGAAGCGCGAATCCCACCCGAGCTTCACAAGCCTGCCAGGGTAGGCGGTCACACCCAGGATGCTACCGTCGGGATAGACCCGGGCTCTCGTCCAGTACTCCGCCTCCTCCTCGCTCCACGTGTGGAGGATCCTGCCGTCCATGTCGACGAGGAACGCGCCGGGGAAATCGGCGGACACGTAAACGGTGTAGCCAGGCCACGCCCCCGGTTCGTTGACTGTGAGGCCCGACTCCTCATGGCCCGGCTCCCCGGCCGCCATGTACCCCAGGGTCCCAATACGTTCCAGCTCCTCCCGCTGCTCTTCCGTGAGAGCCAGAGAGTCGCCGGCGGCGCCGGGTACATGCCCCGCTGACTCGGCAGCGCCGCGGCGCGTGTGCCCGTCCGAATCGGCGCCGCCGGACGATTCAGTCCGGTCGCCTTCGCTTGCGCAGCCAACGGCGGCCGTCAGAATGCAAAGCGCAACAAGGAGACGTCTCAATCGGCCCTCTTTTCCATGCGTCCGATCTCGGACTCCTTCACGGCTATCGTCTCCGGAGGACGAAGCGCCAACCTGAGGTTCTCCAGAAACCGGTGATCGTTGTAGGCGCGCGCCTCGATCGAGCGCAGACTCTCGATGTTCCGACGCATCCACTCCTCGCCCCGACCGTCCCGGAGAGCGCTCTCAAACGCGCCCGCGCGAAACCCGTACAAGGCCCTGACCCGGGCAACGTCCTCAGCAAGCTGCTCGAGCCCGAACTTGTGGGCGGGACGGTCCGCGTCGACCGGCGTGCGGGCCAGAAACGGCTCCGTCAGCCCGAGGGAATGAACCACCGGCGTGGACGGATGAACGTACGCCGTCTTGCACCAGCTCTCGACTATGGGACGGTCCGACCTCGGGGCGCGAGCATGTCTCCTCTCGGCGGCGTCGTAGCTCAGCATGTCCGCCTGCGTACCTCTCCCCGGGATCAAACCCGCCGAGGGTGAACGATGGAAGGCCGCGTCGCTTATGAGCTGAGTCACGTTGTGCCGCAGAGCGACCGGCCGGACGATCGGCGGCCGTGGCAGTTGCCGCGGGTGGGCGAACGCCACCGCTACACCCAGGGCCAGCGTGCCGACGACCGTCCACGACCTCGGACCGGGCCCCCAGCGGGCGGCGGCCGCCTCCAGAAGGCCGCCGCCGGACAGGACGGCGAGCGCGAACGGGAACGCCAGGTCCTTGAAGTGGATCGGGGCGCCCCCCACCTTGACTACATAGGCCGCGACCGCGAGAGCCATTACGGCCATCGCCACGCGCTCCCCGTGTCGCAGGGCTTCCGGGCCAACCCGCCGCCTGAGCCAGAGGTAGAGCGCGGCCATGCCGACGAGGAGCGGTATCGTCCCGTAGGGCGCCACGGCATCCCACAAATAGGTCAGCCCCTGCGACGCCCAGAGGGCGTCCTTGAGATGGTAAGTATTGGGGAAGAGATCGGCGTAGTACCAGATGCGGAACGCCACGTACCCTCCGACGGACACGAGCGCCGCGATGATCGCCGCCAACGGCACCCGCCTCGTCCTGATCCGGATGAAAACGAGCGAGAGGAGAAAGGGCACGGCAAGCTCGGGGCGCACAAGAGGCGAGATCCCGAGGAAAACCTGAAAGACGCTCGACCGCGGTCGCACGAGAGCGCAGGCGTACACGCCCGCCATTACGAGCACGAGCGGCGACTCGAGGCCTGATGTGAAGTAGCAGAGCGCGCCGTAGCAGACCGCCAGGTAGACCAGCGGGACGTTGTAGCCGGTTCGGCCGCGGGCGGCCTGCGGCGTGAGCGCGCGGTTGGCCAAGATCGCCAGCCATGAGAAGGCGCCGAACGACACGAGCCCTGCCGCGCGAACGAAGCTCCAGTAGTCGAGGCGCAGACTGCGGACGAGGGCCAGGAGAAGAGCCCACAACGGCGACGAGAACCCCTCGACGTACTCACCCGGGTTCCACACCAGGCCCTCGCCCCCGATGACCAGGTTGTCAACGTAGCGGAAGTACACGTACGCGTCGTCCATGAGCCACGCGTAGCGTAGTACCAGCGCAAGCCCCACGACCACGGCCAGGATCTCCGTCAACGCGGGACGGAGCCGCGTCGACCGCGCTTCCGGGGACGGACTCGCCGCCCGCGACGACTCGCCCGCTCCCCCGGTCCGCGAAGGCCTTCCGTCCGACGTTCGTGGCTCGCCCACGTCGGGCCTTCCTTCCGACGCCCGTGGCTCGTTCGCGTCGGGCCTTCCTTCCGACGCCCGTGGCTCGTTCGCGTCAATCATAGTCCCCGCCGTCTCTCATGGATCGTGTACCCGATGCCGGAGCGGGCGACTCTGTACTCCGATGCGATGAACCGATCGAGCGCGCTGTAGCGCCGGACCGTATCCTCGCCGGAGACCCAGGGCCTCATCGTCTCCACGCGCACGATGAAGCGCGGCCGCGCTTCTCTCAGGTCGTCCATGAAGTCTTTCCTCAGTTCCTGTATGTAGGCGCTCGACACGTGGTGGTAGAAGTGGAAGTCGTATACGTACCGCGTGGCCACGGGGGCTCCGGCCATGAGCATCGCGTGCAGGGCCCCGCCGGTCCAGTCGAGCGGCTGCACGGTATCGCCCTCAAGCAAGTTCTCCTCCAGGTAACCGGCGATCTGATCGGCCCTATGTACCTCGCGCGGCAGCCAGTCATCCCCTCTCACCTGAGCGCCAAGCTCAGAGGGAGGCCGCACTCCCACGGCCACGGCGAGCACGAGCGCCCCGACCGGTATCCACTGTAGATGCCGCACAGGGCCGCGCGAAATGAGAGACAACGAAGCCAGAACGGCCGCGAAGTAGGCGAACGGGAGCCAATGGTATGTCCAGAACTTACCGCCGATAAGGGGATAGAGCGCGTAACAGACGGCGAGTCCCGCGAGCAGGGCGATGCGACGTCGGTCAGAAGCGCCGAGCTCCGACCGAAAGAGCGCGAAGAAGGAGCCGGCGACCGCGGGCAGGAGCCAGATCGAAAGGCCCCCCAACTTCACCCACTCGCGGGCGAGGTATCCCGCTCGCGTCGACCCTTCCACGACCTCGTGAGTCCTCGAGAGCTCCGTGTAGAGCGGCCAGTACCCGCGGGCGATTCCCAGGAAGTCATCGAGCGCACCGAGAGACGCCAGGTGCAGCGCGACCGCGGCGACGGGGAGCGCGAACCCAAGCAGGGAGTAAGCGATCACGCGGCCGGGCGTGAAAGCGACAACGCGGCCAGGGGTAGAGGCGACAACGCGGCCGGGGGTGAGCGCATACCGCCGCGCGGACGCCGCTGATTCCCACACTCCGTAGCACACGACCGCCGGAAACCCTATCGCGGCTCCGGGCTTGATCACTCCCGCCACTCCGAAGAGCGCACCCACGGTCAGCCACTTAGCCGCCTCGGGCCATCGTCTGCGCGATGTCACAACCGCCGCCGCGGCCGCGACCGGAAGCAGGACGATGTACTCGCGCTGGAGACTCATGTTCATCCCGGTACCGAGGTACATGACCCCGAAGAGCGCCGCGCCGCAGAGTGCGACCTGCCGGCCGAACCGGCGGAGAAACGACCACGTTAGCAGGAGAAGCGCCGCAAGCGATGCGAGGTCGGCGAGCCGGAACCCGAGGCCGTCATAGCCGAAGACGCGCCCGACGAAGAGGTGGAAGTAGTGGGTACCCGGCGCGTTCATGTCGAAGAAGTCGACGTACGGGACGTAGCCGAGCTGGTCCATCCCGAAGGCCATGTACATGAGGATAGGGGCGTCGTGCACCATGCGCCACTGGACCGAGAAGGCGGCTTCGATAAGCAGGAGCCCAACCAGCGCGACCAGGAGGATCCCGGTGACTACTCTGACCATCGCAGCCCCTCACATCTCAGGCGGGTCTGGGAAATTCGTCCGCATATCCGGTCGCACTCGGGAGGCGGCTTCAGGGGAGAGTCCCTCGCGCGGCCTGCCGCCAAGAATAGCCGCTGCACACGTTTGTTCGCAAGCGCGCTCCCCGCAAATGGCATGGCGTGGCTACTCCAGAAACACGCATCACCGCGAACTCGGATGATCCCCGGGCCTGCGAGAATTGACGTGGTTGTTCAGCTCCGAGCCCCGTGCTAGATTGTGGAATACACGATCAGCAGGCGTCCGCGGGACTGCGTCGGTGTCCGGGAGACAGACAAACGGGCGCGACGCAGGCTTTCCGGACAACCGACACGGGTATCCTCAGTAAGGGAGATCTTTGCGGCGCAACGCGGGACACATTGTGGCGGTCATCCTTCTCGTCGCCTCGGCGCTCTCCGTCATGGCGCTTCGCGGCGGCTTCTTCGCGCGCGTGTTCGCCGGACCCTCCACGGAGTCGCCCAACGTCGTGATCGTCGTCATGGACACGGCGCGCCGGGACCGCTTGTCCTGCTACGGGTACGAGCGCGACACATCTCCGAATCTGCGCGAGCTGGCCGAGACCTCCACCCTGTTCGAACGGGCACACTCCACCAGTTCATGGACCAACCCGGCACACGCTACGCTGTTCACCGGCCTCTACCCCGTCTCCCACAAGGTGACCCAGGAGCACTGGAAGATGAGTCCGGAGCTCACCACGCTCGCGGAGATCATGTCCGAGCACGGCTATCAGACGGCAGGGATAGTCGAGAACGCCATGCTCTCGAGCGAGCACGGGTTTGCCCAGGGTTTTTCATCCTATCGCGTGATACCGCCTGGCCGGAGGGTCTTCGATCGCGCCGGTGCCGGTTCAGCACCCGCTCCCGGAAACCGAACAACGGACCTCTTCGAGCGGACTCTCGGAGAGATGAATCCCGAAAGACCATTCTTCGTCTTCGTCAACCTGATCGCTCCGCATCAGCCGTACGACTCCTCGCGCCGGTTCATGGACGAGTTCGTGTCCGATAGTCGGCTATCGATCGTCAGCAACATGTGGCCCGAGTACTACCTCGGCGAGAAGGAATTCTCGCCTGCGGAACTCCGGCACCTGAACGAGCTGTACGACGCGGAGCTTCTCTACACAGACAGTCTCGTGGGCAGGATTGCGGAGATTCTGAGATCCGCGGGCGAGTGGGGCGAGACCGTATTCGTGGTCACCTCAGATCACGGCGAGAACATCGGCGATCACGGCCACATGGACCACGTCTTCTCGCTCTACGAGACGACCGTCAGGATTCCGCTTATCATCCACGGGCCCGGTTTCGACGAGGGCGCGGTCGATCGTCGGCCGGTGACGCTCGCCGACATCTCCCCCACACTCCTCGACGCCGCCGGCATCGATCGCGGCTCGCGCTGCTTCCAGGGACTGAGCCTTCTGACTGACAGCATCCCCGCGGATCGCGCGATCGTCTCCGAGTACTACAGGCCGGTCCAGGCCCTCGGCCGGTACGACGAGGAGGAGAGGGCGAGCGCCGCACTCGACCCGTACAGGCGCAGAATCCGAAGCATCACTGTGGAGGGCAGGAAGCTGGTACGGGGAAGCGACGGGAGGCGCGAACTCTACGATCTGGATGTAGACCCGGACGAGAGGGACAACCTGCTGGAGCGACCGGGTGAAGCGGGACAGCTCGACGCCCTGGATCGGCGCCTGACCGAGACCATCGACCGCCTCCGAAGCGAGAGAGCGGTCGCCCCTGAACACGTCCGCACGGAGGAGCTTCGCGAGGAGACGCGAGAGGCTCTTCGCTCTCTGGGATATCTGGACTAGGCGGCGGGGAGCGTAACGAACGCGCACGAATCTGTGGCTATCGGGCCTCCAGCCAATCCAAGGGCAGGTCCGGCG
>WJLY01000265.1 GCA_014728245.1 Candidatus Effluviviaceae Genus IV sp. | reverse complement strand
GGCCCGCGGGGCCGCCACGATGAGCTCCGGGCGTCCGTCTCCCGTCAGGTCCGCCGCCTCGAGCGACGCGCCCAGCCGGTCGCCCGCTCTGTCGCCCCGCACGATCGCGTCGGCGCCTTCCGTGCACGGGACGGAGCCGGTCGCCGCGAGCGGGCCGAAGAAGACGTAGATCCTGCCGCTGTGAAGCGCGTCGCCCGAGCCCCAGCTCGGGGCGCCGACGACGAGGTCCTGCAGCGCGTCGCCGTCAAGATCCGAGACCAGAAGCGTCTCGCCGAATCGCTCGTGCGGTTCACCGCCCTCGATCGAGAGTGGCGATATCGTGTCGGCGCGGGCCGGCGCGGTAAGCGTCTGAAGAAGCTCGGCGTCCAGCACGAATACGACGCCGGCGTCGTCGAGTTCCGGCGCGGGCTCGAAGCCGGGGGCGCCGATGATGACCTCGAGAGCCCCGTCGGCGTCCAGGTCGCCGGACGCGAGAGACGCTCCCAGGCGATCGCCGGGGCCGGTACCCAGCAGGACTGGGACGTCCGCTTCCGCGAGATCTATGTGAGTGCCGGCGGATGCGGCGGCGGTGACGAGTGAGAGAGCGGCGGCGACGGCCCAGAGTGTGGTCTTCCGGCCCTCGGCCATGGCGGTTCGGTTCGCGGCGCTTGCATCCTTCTTGCGTCTCATGCCGGCTCCCGGTTCGATTCCCATGGCTGGCCGCGAGGCCGCGCTCGATGAGAGTATCCTCGGCCTCCCCGGTGGCGTCAACACGGAAGCGACGCCTTGACACGTCTTCCGCGGGCGGGCTAGATTCCGTGACTGTTTGACGATGAGGAGACCTGCTTTGCTCAATGTGACGACGTCGCTCGTTTCGCTGGCTCTTGCCGCCACGCTGGTCGCGCCGGGCGGCAGCGACTCCGCCATGCCAGCGGACGGGAAGCCCGCCTCGGACGAGACTGACTGCGCCATGGCAGCGGACGGGAGGCCCGCCTCGGGCCGATCCGGCTTTGCCATGCCAGCGGACGGGAAGCCCGCCTCGGACGAGACTGACTGCGCCATGGCAGCGGACGGGAAGCCCGCCTCGAGCGGGCCCGATTCGGTCCGCGTGGAGCGGATACTCGCCGCCTATAACGCCGGCATAGAGAGGGCGATCTCGAGGATCGAGAGCCTGAGGGTCGAGCAGGTGCTGATAGACCCGCAGGAGGACGGGACCACGAAGGAGGCCAGGGCCGTGCTTGCCTACAGCCGGTCCCGGGGCATGGAGCGTGAGATAACCGAACCCGGTCTCCCTCACATGGTCGGTCGGTACACGCTCCCCAGCCTGCTGGGCCCGGAGCTGTCCACCGAGGAGTATGTCGTGGCCTACGAGGGCATCGAGGAGGAGGAGGGCGTCTTCTGTCACCGTCTGTCGCTCGAGGCCAGGGTCCGCGACGCGGACCACTTCGACGGCACCATCTGGGTCGCGCGCGACAGGCCTGGGCCTGTTCGCATAGTGGGCCGCGTGGCGGATCCGCCCTGGCCCGCTACGATGATCGGGCTGGACAAGGCGTTCGCGTCGGGGCCGCACGGCATATGGCTCGTCCGCCGCCACTCCGGGGAGGCGGAGCTGAGCCTGCTGATCAGGAAGAAGGGGGTGCGGCACATTTTCTACGAGGACTACTGGTTGGAGGTGAGCGCTGACAGCACCGGCACGTACCCGAGATGATGCTCGCATCGACCAGGAATGAGGGGCCCTCGCCTTTCCCCTCTTTTTTCATTGACGGATGAGCAAGGTTTGATGTAAGTGTGTGAGTGATGTTACGCCCTCATTGGGTTGAGTTGGCGTTGCGGCTGGCGGTACTTCGGTTTGAGAGGCCCGACCGGGGGCAGATGTGACCGGCGCTCCCGGCGGTCAGCTCACGCGACAGACAGGGGGAGTCCCACGAGCCCGAACGACGGGGCTCGGGGCTCCCCCTGGGTCGTCTGGCGACAGCCCGATTCTTGACGGTCCGCCCGGACCGGGCTAGAATCGCGGCGAACCTCGCACACTGAGGTCTTCATCCGCCGTGACGTCCGCACCTGGCGCGGTGCGGGCGCCTTTCTGTACGTTCGGCAGGTTCTCGTCATGCCCGAAGCAGAGGCAAACTCCAAGGCGCGGGGCGGCCTACGCAATCTCAGGACGCTCGTGGGCTACTTCGCCCGGTACAAGAAGACCGTGGCGGCCGGGCTCCTGTGTCTGCTCGTGGTCGACGCGATGCAGCTCGTCATTCCGCGCATCATCAAGATGGCGGTCGACGACCTCACCGTCGGCGGCATCGACCGCTCCGGACTCGTGGACTACGCGCTCTTCATAGCCGGGCTCGCGGCCGGCATAGCGGTCCTGCGTTTCTTCTGGCGGTTTCTGATCATAGGAACCTCGAGACACATAGAGGAAGACCTCCGCAATCGCCTCTTCCGCCATCTTCAGCGGCTCTCGGCGCGGTACTACTCGGTCACCAAGACCGGCGATCTCATGGCGCACGCCACGAACGACCTCAACGCCGTGCGGATGGCCTCGGGAATCGGGATCGTCGCCGCCACGGACGCTCTCATCCTGGGGCTGGCCACGATCGGTTTCATGCTCGCCCTGAACGTCCGGCTTACCCTGCTGGCGCTGCTCCCGATGCCGGTGATCGCGCTCTTCACGCTCCGGGCGGGCAAGCTCCTTCACCAGCGCTTTGAGCAGGTGCAGGAGACGTTCTCGGACCTGACCGAGACGGTCAGGGAGAGCATATCCGGGGTAAGAGTAGTGAAGGCGTACGTCCAGGAGGACCACGAGCTTGCGCGCCTGGCCGACGTGGGGAAGGAGTACGTCAGGAAGAACATCAGACTCGTGCGGATCTGGGGGGCCTTCTTCCCCGTGATCATGCTCTTCTCCAGTATGAGCGTCGTGATCATCATCTTCTTCGGAGGTCGCCAGGTGATGGTCGGCTCGATCACCACCGGCGATCTGGTGGCGTTCACGAGCTACCTCGGTATCCTGACGTGGCCGATGATGGCGATCGGCTGGGTCGTCAATGTCATGCAGCGCGGCGCGGCATCGATGGGGCGCATCGACAAGATCCTGGAGACCCCGGCCGAGATCGCCGATAGCCCCGACGCGGAGACCCTGGAGGACGTGCGGGGCGAGATCGAGTTCAGAGACGTCACATTCAGATACGAGAAGGACGCGGAGCCGGCGGTCAGAGACGTCAGTGTTCGCGTTGCCGCGGGCTCTACGCTCGGCGTCCTGGGGCGTACAGGCTCCGGGAAGAGCACGCTCGTCAACCTCCTGCTTCGGATCCACGAGCCGACCGAGGGATCTGTTCACCTTGACGGCCACGACGTGAGCCTTCTGGCTCTCTCCTCGCTCCGGGGAGCGATCGGCTACGTGCCGCAGGACACGTTCCTATTCTCGGACACCATCCGTGAGAACATCCGGTTCGGCGCCCCCGAGGCGACGGAGGACGAGGTGCGAGAGGCGGCGCGTGTCGCCGGCATCCTGGACGAGATTGAGTCGTTCCCCGATGCCATGGACTCGCTCGTCGGCGAGCGCGGCGTTACGCTGTCGGGCGGGCAGAAGCAGCGGATCGCGATAGCCAGAGCCCTCCTCGTGGACCCCGCCGTACTCGTCCTGGACGACGCGCTCTCCGCGGTCGACACCGCTACCGAGGAGAGAATCCAGAAGGAGCTCGAGGGCGCGCTGCGGGGGCGGACCGGGATCATCGTGTCGCACAGGATCTCGTCGATACGACACGCCGACGAGATCATAGTGCTCGACGAGGGGCGGATCATAGAGCGAGGCACGCACGAAGAGCTTCTCGCTCTGGAGGGCCTCTACAGGAGCATATACGAGCGGCAGCTCCTGGAGGCGGAGATGGACAGATCGGACAGGACGGAGTAGCCGAATGGCCGACGGGTATCACGACGAAGAGGTAATGGGGAAGCCTTACGACGCGCGTCTCGTGCGGCGACTGGTCAAGTACGTCCGCCCGTATCTGTCGCAGGTGGCGATCGCCGTCTTCATCCTCATCTTCGTGGCCGCCGCAGAACTCGCGCTTCCGTACATAACCCGCACGGCCATCGACGACTATATCGTCGCGACCAGCAGGGTAGTGACGGTCGGCGACGACCCCTCTGACTTCGCCCGGGCCTTTCTGAGCGAGCACAAGGACGACCTTGCTCCTCTCGTCTCGGGCTTAGACGGCGCTCGAGAGGCTTACGTGGTCCGGTCGAAGGCGATCTCGGGCTACGACCCCCGGGACGTGGTGCGAGCCACCGACGAGGGGCTCCTGGGCGAGGTCGATTACTATCTCGCGGACGAGGCCGCGGCCTCGCGCGCCGGACTTGAGCTCTCGGAGTACCCGAGGACGGATCAGGAGGTTCTGGTCCCCGTCTCCGAGCTCTCGGAGCTATCGCCGGAGCAGAGTCGCGAGCTGCGTGAGCGGGACTTCCGGGGCGTGGGGCGGATTGCCCTCCTCATGGTGGCTATCCTCGCGGTCTCGTTCGGGCTGTCGGTCCTTCAGATCAACATGATGGAGGCGACCTCACAGAGGGTGATGTACGACATCCGCATGACCGTCCTGCGACACCTTCAGCGGCTCTCACTCGCGTTCTTCGACAAGAACCCCGTCGGCAGGCTCGTTACGCGCGCGACGAACGACGTGCAGGTGCTCCACGAGATGTTCACGTCCATCGTCATCATGCTCCTGCGTGACATGTTCGTGCTCCTCGGCGTCGTGATTCTGCTTCTCAAGCTCAACTGGCGGCTGGCTCTCGTGAGCTTCGCCGTGCTGCCGTTCATGGCCTGGGCGACGGTTGTCTTCAGCGTCAGGATCCGCGACGCCTTCCGCGAGGTGCGTATCCGTGTGGCCAGGATCAACGCCTCGCTGCAGGAGAACATCGGCGGCATGCTGGTGACGCAGATCTTCAGGCGGGAGCCGGAGAGTTACGCGCGGTTCGCCAGGATCAACCACCTGAACTTCCTGGCGGCGATGCGGCAGATCAAGGTGTTCGCTTCGTTCATGCCGCTGATGGAGCTGGCCAGCGCGATAGCCATAGCTCTCGTCATATGGTACGGCGGCGGCAAGGTGCTGCGATCGACGCTCTCTCTGGGCACGCTGGTGGCCTTCCTCTCCTACGTGCAGATGTTCTTCCGCCCGATCAGGAACCTGGCCCAGCAGTACGGCACGATGCAGCAGGCGATGGCGTCGTCCGAGAGGATCTTCCTTCTGCTGGACAACGACAACATCATACCCGACCCCGAGCACCCCAGGACGCTCGAGGAGGTGGAGGGCAGGATCGCCTTCGAGAACGTGACGTTCTCTTACGACGGCGAGGAGAAAGTGCTCTGCGATCTGAGCTTCACCGTCGAGCCCGGTGAGACGGTGGCCATCGTGGGGGCGACCGGCGCCGGCAAGACCTCGATCATCAGCCTGATCGAGAGGTTCTACGACATCCAGGATGGGCGAATCACGCTGGACGGCGTGGATATCCGCGAGATGGAGAAATCCTACCTGCGTTCCCATCTCGGGCTGGTGATGCAGGACGTCTTCCTGTTCGCCGGAGACATCAAGGGCAATATCCGCCTGGGGAACGACGAGATCCCGGAGGAGCGGATCAGGGAGATGGCAAGATACGTCCACGCCGACCGGTTCATCGAGAAGCTTCCCGACGTGTACGATGAGGAAGTGCACGAGCGCGGGTCGACGCTCTCGACGGGGCAGCGGCAGCTCCTGGCCTTCGCGCGGGCTCTGGCATTCGACCCGAAGATACTGATTCTCGACGAGGCGACGTCGAACATCGACACCGAGACGGAGCACCTGATTCAGGACGCGCTCGTGAGATTGATGGAGGGGCGGACCTCGATCGTGATCGCGCACAGGCTCTCCACCATCCAGCACGCGGACAAGATCCTGGTGATGCACAAAGGGAGGATCCGGGAGGAAGGCACTCACCAGGAGCTTCTGGCCAGGCGGGGCTATTACTACAGGCTGTATGAGCTTCAGTACAGCCAGTAGGCTCGATCGGGTGGAGGCAACGCCGCTTCCCGGGCGGCGGGAGGAGCGCGAACGAGGGATCGTGTGGAGCGAGATGGTAAGCGGGGGTGGGGGAAGAAACGAAGGGCGGGGCC
>WJLY01000264.1 GCA_014728245.1 Candidatus Effluviviaceae Genus IV sp. | reverse complement strand
CGGCCGGGCGCGCGAGCGCGCACCGGCCGCAGGTCGGGGCCGGGGGCCAGCCGCCTCACGCGGGCCCCCTGTTGCTTCTCTTCCTTGACAAACGCCCATAGTGGCTATAGATTGGAATGGTGTGCGGTAGAGATTCTGCCTCACAGACCATCGATCTTCGACAAGTGGACATGGGGGCGATCCGGTTTCGACGGGGGCGAGAGAAACGCGGATGGCATGCCGAGGTCCCGCCGGCCTCGTTAAACTGGCGGGTCTTTTCAACTGCCGACTATCAGCCGGCATACGTCTGCTAAATAGAGCGGACGCGTCCCGCCCGGTTTTGCCCGTGGGGCCGGGATGGGGCGTCGCTTACACGGGATAGTCTCTGAGCTTGGCCGCTGGGCGATGAGGCGAAACTCTTACGGTGGCTGGCCGACCCTGCATCCCGCCCGTCGGAGGCAGGGACGGCGAGATCCAAACATCGGGCTATGCATGTAGAGGTCCGTGTGGAACCGCTTTCGGACGCGGGTTCGACTCCCGCCGCCTCCACCACTTCACTCCCCACGACGCTTCCGCGTCGCCGACTCACCACAACCACAAGAGCACGAACAAGTGACCCTGAGCCTGATCATACCGGCGTTCAACGAAGATGCCACGATCGGGCGCGTCGTCGAACTGGCGCTAGCCTCGGCGCTCGAGCCGGAGGTGATCGTCGTCGACGACGGGTCGACCGACGGGACCGAGCGCGTCCTCGATGGTTACAGGGACCGGCCGCGCGTGCGCGTCGTGCGCCACGAGGCCAACAGGGGCAAGGGCGCGTCCGTCCGCAGCGGCATACCGCTCGCCACCGGCGACGTGATTCTCATCCAGGACGCCGATCTCGAGTACGATCCTGACGACTACGCGGCCATCCTCGCGCCGTTCGAGGATCCCGACGTGTCGGTCGTCTACGGTTCAAGGCGACTCATGAAGTCCAACCCCATGGCCTCGCCTGTCTTCTACCTGGGCGGGGTCACTCTCACCTGGATCACGAACCTCCTCTACGGCACACACATCACGGACGAGCCGACCTGTTACAAGGCCTTCCGCGCCTCGCTCCTCAAGAGCCTTCCGCTGCGCTGTGAGGGCTTCGAGTTCTGCCCCGAGGTCACGGCCCTGGTGGCGAAGCGCGGCGTCGCCATCCGAGAGGTGCCGATCCGCTACAGCCCGCGCTCGAAGACGGACGGCAAGAAAATCGGGGCGAGGGACTGGTTCGAGGCCGTGGGGACGCTCCTGCGGTACCGGTTCCGTCCTGCTCCACTTGCCATACAGGATGATGAGGCGCTCTGACCAAGCCGGCCGGGAGGCGCGCTTCCCCTTTCCGTATGTGGTCAACCGTGCGCCCGTAACCTCCCTGCGGGAAGACTGTTGACCCCGTTCCAAGGGCATGCTAGCATCTTCTGGCTAACACCGTTCCAACTCGCGCGGACGGCCGCCGACGCCCGCGCCATCGTACATAGCGATCAGGCTTCAACCGGCCACTACACTGACTCTTCCGCGTTGGAGGTGTCTGTGCCAGAGCGGCGCGGTACGCTGCAGGTCTACACGGGAGACGGCAAGGGAAAGACGACCGCCGCATTAGGACTCGCCCTTCGCGCGGTCGGGCACGACCTCTCCGTATACGTGATCCAGTTCATGAAGGGGAGCCCCAACTACGGCGAGCTCACCTCCGCCGCGAGGCTCCCCGACTTCACCATAGAACAGCACGGCCGCGACGAGTTCGTCGACAGGGAGAACCCGGCGCAGGTCGACGTGGATATGGCGCAGCGCGGCTTCGAGAAGGCGCAGGAGATCGTGGCGCGCGGCGAGCACGACATCGTGATCCTGGACGAGCTGAACGTGGCGCTCGACTTCGGGCTCGTCTCGCTCAAGCAGGTGCTCGACCTCATAGCCTCGCGGCCGCCCCACGTGGAGCTCGTGCTGACGGGCCGGGCCGCTCATCCCGACGTCATGAAGGCCGCCGACCTCGTGAGCGAGGTCCTGAACATCAAGCACCACTACGACGCGGGGGTCGAGGCGCGGGAGGGGATCGAGTTCTGAGACCGCGCCGGCGGGCCGCGAAGTACAGAGGATCGTGTGGGAGACAGCAGGGTGCAGAAGGTGCTAGACAACTTTTTCTCGGGCAAGGTCGCCGGGCTCGCGCGCGCGATAACGTGGGTCGAGGACGAGGGCGACCGCGGCCGTGAGATTCTCGACGCGGTCTATCCGAAGACCGGGGGCGCCTACCGGATAGGTATCTCCGGACCCCCCGGCGCCGGCAAGAGCACGCTCGTCGACACGCTGACCGAGCACCTCCTGGACCAGGGCAAGACGGTCGGCATCATCGCGGTCGATCCGACCAGCCCCTTCACGGGCGGCGCGCTCCTGGGCGACCGCATACGCATGCAGCGGCTCGGCACCCGCGAGGGCGTCTTCATCCGCAGCATGGCGACCCGCGGCGGGCTGGGCGGCCTCTCGAGGACGGCGACGAGCGTCGCCGCGACGATGGACGCGTTCGGGCTCGACTACGTGATCTTCGAGACCGTGGGCGTCGGGCAGTCGGAGCTGGACATCGCCGACGCCGCCGACACGACCGTGATCGTGCTCGTGCCCGAGTCGGGCGACAGCATTCAGGCCATGAAGGCCGGGCTCATGGAGATCGGCGAGATCTTCGCCGTCAACAAGGCCGACCGCGAGGGCGCCGACATGACGGTCCAGGAGATCATGTCGATGCTGACGCTCAAGGACGCCGAGGGCGGATGGGAGTCTCCCGTCGTCAAGACAGTGGCCTCGACGGGCGAGGGGATCCCTAAGCTGGCGGCAGCGATCGACGCGCACGGCGAGTTCCTGTCCTCGAACGGGCTTCTGGCCGAGAGGCGCCGCAGGCACTTCGTGTCCCAGGTCCGGGAGATCGTGGTCGCGGAGCTCGAGCGCGAGCTGTACGCGCGGCTCGGAGACGACGCCAGGCTGGATACGATGGTGGGCGACGTGTCGAAGGGGCACCGCTCGCCCTACGTGATAGCGAGAGAGGTTCTGGACGTAATAGACGATTGACCGGAGGCTCAAAGCCGGGTCGCGCGTCGCCGACGACCCGGGACCGAAGGGAGCAGGCACATGGACTTCGCTCTTACCCAGGACCAGAAGATGGTCCGCGACATGGTCCGCGAGTTCGCCGTTAACGAGATCGAGCCGATCGCGGCCGAGATCGACGAGAGCCGGGAGTTTCCGAAGGAGACGATCAAGAAGATGGCGGGGCTGGGCCTCATGGGCGTGGTCATTCCGGAGGAGTACGGCGGCGCCGGCATGGACTTCACGACGCTCGCTATTATCTGCGAGGAGATCTCGCGCGTCTGCGCGACGCACGGCGTGATAACCGCGGTCACGAACTCGCTGTGCGCCTACCCGATATACCACTTCGGGACCGAGGAGCAGCGCAAGAAGTACCTGCCCGCCCTTACGTCCGGGAAGTCGCTCGGCGCCATCGGGATCACGGAGCCTGCCGCCGGCTCGGACCCCGCGTCGATGGAGACGACGGCGGTCGACAAGGGCGACCACTACGTCCTGAACGGCACGAAGCAGTGGATCACGAACGCCGAGGCCGCCGACGTCTTCGTCATTTTCGCCTACACCGACCCCGAGGAGCGCCACAAGGGCATGAGCGCGTTCATAGTCGAGAAGGACCACGAGGGCTTCAGCATCGGCAAGCACGAGAACCTGATGGGCATCCGCGCGACCGGCAACTGCGAGCTGATCATGGACGACTGCAAGGTCCCGAAGGAGAACCTGCTGGGAGGCGAGGGTAACGGGTTCAAGGTCGTCATGCACACGCTCGACGTTTCGCGCATCGACATCGGGGCCCAGGGCGTCGGCATCTCGCAGGGCGCGCTCGACGCGGCCGCGAAGTACGCCAAGGAGCGCGAGCAGTTCGGGAGGCCGATCGGCAAGTTCGAGATGGTCCAGGACATGATCGCGCAGATGGCGGCCCAGACCGACGCGGCGAGGTTGCTCGTCTACCGGGCCGCCAGCTTGAAGGACGGGGGCGCCGAGCGTTTCACGCGCGAGGCCGCCATCGCCAAGTACTTCGCCGCCGAGACCGCGGTCGCCGTCACGCGCATGGCCGTCCAGATCCACGGTGGCAACGGCTACTCGAAGGAGTACGCGGTCGAGCGGATGTACCGCGACGCCAAGATCGTCGAGATCTACGAGGGGACGAGCCAGATACAGAAGATCGTCATAGCGCGGGAGACGCTCAGGTAATCAGAGTGGAACACGGTCGAGACCGCGCGGGCGCTGCGCTTCTGAGGCGCTCGCGCGGGGACCGACCGCCGGGAGAGCCGAATGGCCGTTTCATTGAAGGAGACATACGAGCTTCTGGGGTGCATCCAGTGCGGTCGCTGTACCGCCGGCTGCCCGGTCGGGTTCCGGACCTACCTGAACGTCCGGAAGGTCGTCTACGAGGGGCTGACGGAGACGGGACCCAGGGACGCCAAAGGCAGGCCGGAGGCGTGGAACTGCACCACGTGCTCGAACTGCACCGATCGGTGCCCGAAGGGCGTGAAGCCGATGGAGCTTCTCATCGGCCTCAGGTCGGCCGCCATCGAGAAGGGAAAGGCCATGCCGACGGTGCGCGACGCGCTCGAGAGCACGTTCAAGCACGGCAACCCCTGGGGGCGTGGCCGCGACAAGCGGATGGAGTGGGCGGAGGACCTCGACGTGCCGGTCGCGGACGAGGGAGAAGAGGCGCCGCTTCTATATTTCTACGGCTGCACGCCCGCATACGAGACGAGGGCCCAGGACGTCGCGAAATCGCTCGTCCGCGTGTTCGCGGCAGCCGGCGTCCCGTACAAGACGCTCGGAACCGCGGAGTCGGACTGCGGGAACGAGATCTGGCGTCTCGGCGAGCAGGGCCTCTTCGAGCTTCTCGTCGAGGGGAACACCGAGCTCTTCAGGTCGCACGGCGTCGAGACGATCGTAACGAGTTCGCCGCACTGCATGAACACGTTCAAGAACGAGTACGGCGACCTCGGGATCGAGGCGCTGCACTACTCGCAGTTCCTGAAGGAGCTCCTGGACGAGGGGAAGCTCGAGCTTCCGACCCCGGTCGAGAAGACCGTGACGTATCACGACCCCTGCTTCCTGGGCAAGCACAACGAGATCTACGACGAGCCCAGGGACGTCCTGAACGCGGTCCCCGGCGTCACGTTCGTCGAGTTCGACCGCTCGCGCGAGCGCGCGCTCTGCTGCGAGGGCGGCGGCGGCAGGATGTGGGTCGAGGCCGTCGAGGAGCGGGGAGAGAGGATCGCGGAGATCAGAGTCAACGACGCGGTCGCGCTGGGCGCCGACTACCTGGTGACGGCGTGCCCGTTCTGCCTTCTGACGCTCGAGGACGCGGTCAAGACGAGCGGCAATGAGGGCAAGATAGAGGTCGTCGACCTCTCGGAGCTTGTGGCGATGGCGCTCTAGGCGGCGCTCGCGAGCCCGCCGGGTGCGCAAACGAAGTGGTCTGGAGGCGCGCTCCGGGAGGCGCACGGACAGCGAGACGAGCATGCCGCCGCGCTTCGGACGACTGCCGGAACGAGGCGGCGCGGCGGCACCGCCGCGACGGAAGAAGAGTTGGGGACCGAAGGAACGGGAGAGCTGATGAACATCGTGGTGTGCTTGAAGCAGGTGCCCGAGACCGCGGAGGCCGAGGTCAAGCTCGCCTCCGACAAGAAGGGCATCGAGATGGAGGGGCTGCCGCTTCAGATCAACGAGGCGGACAACTACGCGCTCGAGCAGGCGCTGCTCCTCACCGAGGAACACGACGGGGACGTGACTGTCGTTACGCTCGGCCCGGACTCGTCCGACGAAGTGCTCCGGATGAGCATGGCGAAGGGCGCGGCCGAGGCGGTCCGCCTCGCGGGCCCGGCGTTCGATCGCGGTGACCCGGTGGCGATCGCCCGCGCGCTGGCGGCGGCCGTGAAGGACCTGGAGTACGATCTGGTGCTGACGGGCTGCATGTCGTCGGATGATGGCAACACCGCGGTCGGCATGGCGCTGGCGGAGTGCCTCGACCTCCCTCACGCGACCTACGTGACCCAGATGGAGATGGGCGACGGAGAGGTGACCGTCGGTCGCGAGCTGGAGGGCGGCCTGATCGAGAAGCTCAAGATGAAGATGCCGTGCGTGCTCGGCATCCAGACGGGCATCAACGAGCCGCGCTACGCCTCGATCATGGGGATCGCGAAGGCCTCCAAGCGCGAGATAGCGATGAAGAGCGCTTCGGACCTGGGCCTCGACGAGGGGAGCGTCGGGGAAGAGGGCTCCCGGACGAAACTCGAGGAGCTGGCATATCCGCCGGTCGGCGAGGGCGCCGAGATCCTCGAGGGCACACCGGCCGAGTCTTCAGGCAAGCTTGCGGAAGTGCTTCGAGAGAAAGGATTCGTGTAATGGACGAGATTCTTGTTCTCGCGGAGCACCGCGAAGGCGAGCTTCGCGACATAACGTTCGAGATGCTGTCGAAGGCGCGCTCCCTAGGCAAGGATGCGGGCAAGTCCGTGACCGCGCTCCTTCTGGGCGCGGGCGTGGGTGACTACGCGGAGGCGCTGAAGTCGCACGCCGACGAGGTGCTCGTGCTCGACCACGGGAACCTGAAGGCGTTCAACGCGGCGGTCTACCAGCAGGTTCTGTCCGAGGTCCTGAAGTCGCGCGAGCCGTCGCTCGTCATGATCGGCCACACCGCTTTCGGCGTCGACCTGGCGCCCGGCCTGGCCGTGACGCTCGAGCTTCCGTTCGCCTCGGACTGCATAGACCTCGCGTACGAGGGAGACGACCTCAAGGCGACGCGCCAGATATACGAGGGCAAGGTCAACGCGACGGTGTCGTTCGCCGACGCCCCGACCGTGCTGGTGACGTTCAGGCCTTCGGCCTGTCCCGTCGAGGACGCCGAGGCGTCCGCGGGTAAGGTCACCGAGCTGGACGTCGCGGTTCCCGAGGAGCCCGCCATGCGGCAGTTCCTCGAGTACGTCGAGGCCGCAGTCGGCGAGGTCGACATCACGAAGGCCGACGTCGTCGTCTCGATAGGGCGCGGCCTTCGGGAGGAGGAGAACCTCCCTATGATCGAGGAGCTCGCGGAGGCCCTGGGCGGGGTCGTCGCCTGCTCGCGCCCGTGCGTCGACGCCGGCTGGCTTCCGAAGGACAGGCAGGTCGGCTCATCGGGCAAGACCGTGAAGCCCAAGCTCTACCTGGCGATCGGCATCAGCGGCCAGTTCCAGCACCTGAGCGGGATGAAGGCCGCCGACACGATCGTCGCCGTGAACAAGGACCCGAAGGCCCCGATATTCTCGGAGGCCGACTACGGCATCGTCGGCGACCTCATGAAGGTCGTCCCGGCGCTCAAGGAGAAGATCGCGGAGCTCCGCGCGTAGGCGGCGCCCCGCCGTAACGGAAGAGCGGAGGACACGCCGCACTGTCCCGGCGGCCCGACAGTCGCCGGGGGCGGCGCGGCACCATCTCCACCGGAGAGACAGCGTGGCAGAGGACAAGAACGAACAGAGAGAGGGCAGAGAGCGCGCCGGCGGGGCAGGCGGGCGCGGCGAGGGCGACCGGCCGACAACGGGCGAGGACCCGGAGGCCCGGGGCGACCAGCGGCTCGGCGTCTACATCTGTCACTGCGGCGTGAACATCGCCCGGACGGTCGACGTGGAGAAGGTCGCGGAGGCGGCCTCGCGGCTGCCGGGCGTTGCGATCGCCAAGACCTATCAGTACATGTGCTCCGACCCCGGGCAGAGCCTGATCAAGTCCGACATCGAGAAGCACGGGCTCACGGGCGTGGTCGTCGCGGCGTGCTCGCCCAGGATGCACGAGCCGACGTTCAGGGCGGCGGTCGGGGAGGCGGGGATGAACGCCTACCTCTTCGAGATGGCCAACATACGGGAGCAGTGCTCCTGGATCCACGAGGACCGGGAAGAGGCGACCGACAAGGCGACCGATCTGGTCCGCGCCGCGGTCGCCCGCGCGTCGAGGCTCGACAGGCTCACAGAGCGCGAGGTCGAGGTGACGCCGGAGGCGCTCGTCATAGGCGGCGGCATCGCCGGCATTCAGGCGGCGCTCGACATCGCCGAGGCGGGCTACAGGGTCCATCTGGTCGAGCGCACGCCGTCGATCGGCGGCCACATGGCGCAGCTCGACAAGACCTTCCCGACGCTCGACTGCTCGGCCTGCATCCTGACGCCGAAGATGGTCGACGTGGCCAGGCACGCGAACATAGACCTTCTGGCCTACTCAGAGGTTGAGGAGATCACCGGCTACATCGGGAACTTCCACGTGAAGGTGCGCAGGAAGGCCACCAGCGTCGACAGGCATCTCTGCACGAGCTGCGGCGACTGCATCGAGAAGTGCCCCTCAAGGGTGCCCTCGGAGTTCAACGAGGGGATGGCGGAGCGCAGGGCGATCTACACGCCGTTCCCGCAGTCGGTGCCCAGCGAGCCCGTGATCGACCGCGACCACTGCCTCTACTTCCAGAACGACGGCAAGTGCGGCGTCTGCGCGAAGATCTGCACGGTCGGCGCCATCGACTACACGATGGAGGACGAGATCGCGGAGTTCGACGTCGGCACCGTCGTCGTGGCCACCGGGTACGACGAGTTCCAGCCGAAGCTCAAGCCCGAGCTCGGCTACGAGGCCTACGACAACGTCATCACGGGCCTCGAGATGGAGCGGCTCTGTTCCGCGTCCGGCCCGACCGAGGGCGAGTTCGCGATCGGCGGCAAGGAGCCGAAGGACGTCGTTTTCATCCAGTGCGTGGGCTCCAGGGACGAGACGGTCGGGAACCCGTACTGCTCCAGGGTCTGCTGCATGTACACGGCCAAGCAGGCCCACCTCGTGCGCGAGAAGCTCCCCAAGGCCAACATCACGATCTTCTACATGGACATTCGCGCGTTCGGAAAGGGCTTCGAGGAGTTCTACGACCGCGTGCGCAAGGAGAACGTGATCTACCGGCGCGGAAGCGTCTCCGAGATCTACAAGAAGGGCGAGCGTCTCGTCGTGCGGGGCGAGGACACGCTCGTGGGCGAGCCGATGGAGGTCGAGGCCGACCTGGTCGTTCTGGCCACCGGAATCACGCCGAGGCGCGAGACCGAGGAGCTCGTGAAGCAGCTCAAGCTCTCCCGCTCGGCCGACGGGTTCCTGCTCGAGGCGCACCCCAAGCTCCGTCCGGTCGACACGCCGGTCGACGGCGTCTTCCTCGCCGGGTGTTGCCAGGGGCCGAAGGACATCCCCGACGCGGTGGCGCAGGCGAAGGGCGCGGCGTCGTCCGCGATCGCGCCGATGGCTAAGGGCACCGTCATGGCGGAGGCCCTCACGGCTTCGATCGACGAGGACCTGTGCTCGGGCTGCCGCATCTGCGTGAGCGTCTGCCCCTACGGCGCGCTCGCATACGACGAAGAGGACGACGTCTCGAAGGTGAACGAGGCGCTGTGCAAGGGCTGCGGGGTCTGCGCGGCGGCGTGTCCCTCGGGCGCGATCACGATGAGCCACTTCACGTCCGAGCAGATGCTGGCGCAGGTCGTGGCCCTCATCGGAGGTAGCGATGGCTGATGCTGAGACGAAGAAGAAGACGGAAGCCGGGGAGACGCGCGGGGCCGGCGCCACGGGCGGCGGGACCGGCACTGCCTCATCGGGAGGCGGTTCCGGCGGCTCTTCATCCGGACGCGGCTCAAGCGGCCCGCAGGATCTCGACGCGATAGCGAAGGCGCGCGAGGAGTGGGAGCGCAAGGTATCCGAGTCCGCGAGGGTCCGCGACGCGCTCTTCTCGACGATATCCGGCCAGGAGGTCAAGCCGCTCTACACGCCCGAGGACACGCGTGATCTCGACTACCTCGAGGACCTCGGCTTCCCGGGCGAGTTCCCCTACACGCGCGGCGTCCGCCACAACATGTACCGCGGCAGGCTGTGGACGATGCGGCAGTTCTCGGGGTTCGGTACGGCCGAGGACTCGAACGCGAGGTACAAGTTCCTCCTCAAGCACGGCCAGACCGGACTCTCGGTCGCTTTCGACATGCCTACCATCATGGGCTACGACTCCGACCACTTGCGCGCGGAGGGCGAGGTCGGCGTGTGCGGCGTGGCGATCGACTCGCTGCACGACATGGAGGTCCTCTTCGACGGCATCCCGCTCGACAAGGTCTCCACGTCGATGACGATCAACGCGCCCGCCGCGATACTGCTCGCGCTCTACATCTGTGTCGGGGAGAAGCAGGGCGTGTCGTCGAAGGACCTGAGGGGCACCATCCAGAACGACCTCCTCAAGGAGTACATCGCGCAGAAGAGCTGGATCTTCCCGCCGAAGCCCTCGATGCGGATCATCACCGACATCATGGAGTACTGTGCCGAGGACGTGCCGAAGTGGAACACGATCTCCATCTCCGGCTACCACATCCGCGAGGCCGGCTCGACCGCTCTGCAGGAGCTTGCGTTCACGCTGGCCGACGGGTTCGCATACGTCGAAGCGGGCATCGAGGCCGGGATGGACGTCGACGCGTTCGCTCCCAGGCTTTCGTTCTTCTTCAACTCGCACATGGACTTCTTCGAGGAGATCGCCAAGTTCCGGGCGGCGCGAAGGATCTGGGCGAAGGACATGAAGGAGAAGTACGGCGCGAAGGACCCCAGGTCGTGGCTCCTCCGGTTCCACACCCAGACCGCCGGCTGCAGCCTGACGGCGCAGCAGCCCTTCAACAACATCGTCCGCACCGCGCTCGAGGCGCTCGCTGGCGTGATGGGCGGCACGCAGAGCCTCCACACGAACTCGATGGACGAGACGCTGGCGCTCCCCTCGGAAGAGGCGGTCCACGTCGCGCTCCGCACCCAGCAGGTGATCGCGCACGAGTCCGGGGTCCCGAACGTCATCGACCCCCTGGGAGGCTCCTACTACGTCGAGGCCCTTACCGACGAGATGGAGGAGGGTTGCCGCGAGTACTTCCGCAAGATCGACGAGCTGGGCGGCGTGATCCCCGCCATCGAGAAGGGCTTCTTCCAGCGCGACATAGCGAAGGCCGCGTTCACCTACCAGCGCGAGCTTGAGGAGAAGAAGCGCATCATCGTCGGCGTGAACGACCTCGTCGACGAGGGCGAGGAGGTCAAGATCGACCTCCTCAGGATCGGGCCCGAGGTCGAGAAGCGACAGCGCGAGGTGGTGGCGAAGGTCAAGGGCGAGCGCGATTCCGGGGCGGCGGAGAAGGCCCTCGAAGGCCTGAAGGCGGCCGCCGAGGGCGACGACAACCTCATGCCCCACTTCCTCAAGTGCTGTCGCGCGTACGTGACCGAGGGAGAGATGATAGGCGTGTTGCGGGAGGTCTTCGGCGAGTACAGAGAGCCGCCGACGTACTGGTAGCGACGGCGGCGTGCGGCGCCGACGTAGCGGAAGCGACGCGCCGGCCGCGGAGACCGAAACGCTACGGGCCGGAGGCGGCGGACGCAGGGAGCCACCGACATACTGGCAGACGGAGGGGCGAACCGATGCCTGAGAGGATACGAGTACTGGTTGCCAAGCCCGGACTGGACGGGCACGACCGCGGCGCGAAGGTCGTGGCGAGCGCGCTCCGTGACGCCGGCATGGAGGTCATCTACACGGGGCTGCACCAGACGCCGGAGATGATCGTCAACGCCGCGGTCCAGGAGGACGTCGACGTGGTCGCGATGAGCATTCTCTCCGGAGCGCACATGACGATGTTCCCGCGCGTCATGGAGCTTCTGAAGGAGAAGGGGCTCGACGACGTCGTCGTGACCGGCGGCGGCATCATCCCGAAAGAGGACATGGACAAGCTCGTCTCGATGGGCGTCGACAGGCTCTTCGGTCCCGGCACCGACACCAGGGAGATCGCCGAGTACGTTCGCGAGGCGGTCGCGAGGAAGCGGGGCGACCGCTAATCGGCGGCGAGGCCTTGCGCCGGCCCGGTCCGGCCCGTCAAGGTCCGCGACGCGTCGCTTGTCGGTCCCGCGGCCGATACGCGGAGGCCGACTGCAGAGCAAGGAAGGCGGTCCGCATGTTCGACGTTACAGAGAAGCAGAAGAAGACCCGGACCTGGGCCAGGGAGTTCGCCGAGAGCGAGATCGCCCCGGCAGCGTCCGCGATGGACAAGGCGGGCAACTTCCCCCGCGAGCTTCTCAAGAGCATGTTCGACGCCGGCCTCATGGGCATGCTCGTTCCGACCGAGCACGGCGGGCGGGGCGCGGCCATGCTCGAGTACGTGACCGCAGTCGAGGAGGTCGCGAGAGCCGACGCGAGCGCGGCGCTCGTCATGTCGATCCACAGCTCGCTCGTCACGGCGCTGCTCGCGGAGTTCGCGTCGGACGCGATGAAGGCCGCGCGTCTGCCCTCTCTCGCTTCGAAGTCGCTGGGCAGCTTCGCGCTCACCGAGGAGGACCCCTCGGAGCCCACGCGGGCGGAGCCGTCGGGCAAGGGCTTCGCGGCGACGGGCACTAAGATGTACATCACGAACGGCACCCTTTCAGACCTCATCATCCTGTTCGCCGTCACGGGCGAGAAGACCTCCGAGAAGGACGGGAAGACCGTGACGAGGCCGGAGCTGAGCGCGCTCCTCGTGGGCGCGCCTGCGGAGGGCCTGACCAGAAAGAGCGCCGGCACCAAGCTCGGACTCTCTGCGGCGCCGGTCGGGCGTCTCGAGTTCAGCGGCGTGAAGATCCCCGCGGAAGCCCTCGTGGGCGAACGGGGCGCGGGTTTCGGGATGGCCATGAAGGCGCTCGACGGCGGGCGGATAGCCGCGGCGGCGATGGGCGTGGGGATCGGACAGGCCTCGCTCGACGCCGCGAAGAGCTACGCGCGCGAGCGGGTCACGCAGGGCCGCCCGATCGCGAAGTTCCAGGCGGTTCAGTTCATGATCGCCGAGGCGGCGACCCGGCTGGAGGCGGCGCGCGCGCTCACGTACCAGGCGGCCGGCATGGCCGACGGCGGCGGGCGAGTGACCGAGATAGCGGCGCAGGCGAAGCTCTTCGCATCGGAGACGGCCTCGTTCGTCGCGTCCAGGTGCCTGCAGGTGCACGGCGGCGCCGGCGTGGTGCGGGACCTGTATCCGGTCGAGCGGTACTTCAGGGACGCGCGCGTGCTCGAGATCATCGAGGGCACGTCGGAGATACAGAAGCTCGTCGTGGCCGGGAGCGAACTCAGGGGATAGGGGCCGCGCGTCCCGCCGCGGACGGCGCGGATGGAACCGGCTCCGGCGGCGAGGCGAAGGTATTTGCCCGATGGTGGTCGCGTGACCGCAGGCGGCCGCCGCATCCGGGAGTCTTATGGCCAACAAGTCCGTACAGCTGGGAGAAGCGACGCTCACGAGCCTCGACGCGGGCGTCTGCTACTACGACGGCGGCGCGATGTTCGGGGGCGTCCCGAAGGTGATCTGGGACAACCTCATCGCCTCGGATCCCAAGAACCGCATACCGCTCACGCTCTCGCCGCTCCTCATCTCCAGGGGCGACCGCAGGATCGTGGTCGATACCGGGTTCGGAGGACCGCACGTCGCGGACGACGTGAAGTACTTCGACTTCGACCCCTCGGTGAGCGTCGTGACTGCGCTGGCCGAAGAGGGAGTGAGTCCCGGGGACGTAGACACCGTCGTGCTCACGCACCTCCACAACGACCACGCGGCCGCAGCCGTCACCGAGACGCCCGAGGGGCTCAGGCCCACGTTCCCCAACGCGCGATACATCGTCCACGAGGCCGAGTGGAAGGCTGCTCAGGACCCCGACCCCAGGAGCGCCGCTGCATACAGGGGAGAGGACTTCGTCCCGCTCGAGGAATCGGGGCTTCTGGAACTCGTGGGAGACGAGACCGACCTCGGCGACGGCGTGAGAGCCGTGCGCACCGGAGGGCACACGGCGGGCCACCTGATGGTGCTCGTAGAGAGCGGCGAGGCCACGGCGGTCTACCCCGCCGACCTCATCCCGAGCAGATACCACGTCCGGATGCCCTACGTCGCGGGAATTGACCTCTTTCCGCTCGAGGTGATCGAGGAGAAGCGGCGTCTCCTCGAACGCGCCGAGCGGGAGGACTGGATCGTCATACTCGACCACGACGCGCTCGGTAACGTAGGGCGCATCGATAAGGACAAGCGGGGGCGGTTCGTTTTCAGGGACGTCTGAGGCGCGCGTCTCCGTGCCGGCGGCAGCTCACGTCCGACGCTCGGCCGGGCGGCGTG
>WJLY01000263.1 GCA_014728245.1 Candidatus Effluviviaceae Genus IV sp. | reverse complement strand
TGTGAGCCCCGACGCGAAGAAGAACCCTACGAACATCGAGTAGAACCCGAGTATCTGGAGGAGCCCCATTCCGCTGTCGCCGCTCGTCGCGAGCGGGTCGGTGATCTCGCCCGTCAGAAGCCCGGCCACGTACGCCGCCAGCGGGAGCCCGAAGGCCGGGAAGATCCGGGCCCGGAGCTTCTTGTCGCGCCGCATGTACGCCGACAGGAGCGAGAAGCCCGCGCGCTCGGCGTCGTTACGGCAGAGAGCGAGGCCCATGGCCGCGAACGGACCCCGGAAGCGGAACTTCCGCGCCGCCCGGGGCGTCTCCGCCTGACGCGACGACGCCGCCAGCTCGGAGAGCTTGCGGGAGTAGTCGAGCGAGATCGTGTTCGCGGCCGCCGCTATGACGGCCGTCGTCGCCGCGAGGGCCATCACGGCGAGCAGCCCGTCCTGCGCGCGGCCCTCCCCCGCAACGAGCTGCGCGGCCGCCGCGAACCACGCCGGAGGCGCGACGAACACCCAGCTTCCTCTCTCGATGGAAGGGATCGCGGCCTCGCCCCCGAGCGCCCTGGGAAGGAAGACGTACCCGAGGACGAGCACGAACGTCGCCGCGGTGTGGAGATAGGTCACGACGCTCGTGAACCGGTCGTAGCTCCATATGCGAAGCGCCACCGAGTAGAGGAGCACGGCCAGGCCCGCGACGCCGATGCAGGCGGCGAGCGCGGAGGCCAGATAGGTGACGGCGAAGAGGGGCCCGGCGAGCATCGTCGCGCCGATGATCGCGGGCGGTACCGTCAGCGCGCCGGCGGTCATCACGACGAAGAACAGCAGATTGGCCATCTTTGCCCAGAAGTAGGTCCTGGACGAGATGGGCCTGTGCGCCATTATGTCGAAGTCGTCCGGGTTGACGACGACCGTGCTGTATTCCATGACGACCAGGAGCCCCGTCATGAACATCGCGGCGCTGATCGTGAAGAGCGAGTACATGAAGGGGTCGCGCTGCCCGACGAGGGCCATCGCGAGGAACGTTCCCATCATCGCGTAGACGAGGAGCGCCATGACGAGCGGAGGTACCTTCGTCCTTCCGCGCGACATCCGCGACGCCCGCAGATCGAGCCTTACGCCCGCGGAGAAAAGGGCCGCGAGCTGATGCCTGTCCGCGCCGCGCCGCTCGATCGTGCCTGGCCGCCGGTCCGGGGCCGCTTCTCCGGTCCCTTCCATTCGCGCGTCGTCCGCCGCCTTCTCTTCCGCGGTCCGCTCCGGCGTCACTCCCTGGCCCCTCCCCCTCCCGTCACGCTCTCCGAGAACGTCCTGACGATCTCTGAAAGGTCGCCGGTCGACGTCAGCTCGCTGAAGACGCCCTCGAGGCTTCCCCTGCTCGTCATCTCCTTAAGCTCGTCGACGTGGCCGTCGGCGATGATCTCGCCCTGCATGATGATGACTACCCTGTCGCACACCTTCTCGACCACCTCGAGGACGTGCGAGCAGTAGAAGACCGTCTTGCCGTGCGACGCCAGGTCCTTGAGGAGTTCCTTCAGGACGAGGGCCGTGTTCGCGTCGAGGCCGGAGAGCGGCTCGTCGAGGAAGAGCACCGACGGGTTGTGCAGGAGCGCCGCCGAGATCAGCACCTTCTGACGCATCCCCCGCGAGAACGTCGTCATCAGCCTGTCGGCCTCGCCGGCGATGCCGAAGAGCCTCAGGAACGTCTCGGCCCTCCCGCGCGCCTCGTCGGCGTCCATGTGATAGAGCCGCCCGATGAGCGTCAGGTACTCCGAGGGTGTGAGATTGTCGTACAGCGCTCCCGTCTCCGGCACCACGCCGATCCTCTCCTTCGCGCGTATCGGATCCTCGACGATGTCGAAGCCGTCTATGATCGCCCGGCCCTCGGACGGCCGGAGCATGCCCGTCGCCATCTTGACGGTCGTCGTCTTGCCGGCCCCGTTGGGCCCGAGATAGCCGAGGATCTGTCCTCTCGGCACGTCGAGCGAGACGTTTCTCACTGCCTCGAACGTGCCAAAGCGCCTGGTGAGGCTCCGAAGCCGGATGGCGGCGCCCTCAGCGGAGGCGCCGTCGACCTGGTTCATCGCTCCTCCTCGTTCGGTTCTACTGCGCTCTGGTCGATGAGGTGCCTCGCGGCCGATGCTATCTGCTCCGGCGGGCGCATTGCCAGCAGGTTCGACCACGTCCTGACGGCGGCTGCGATCGAGTCCCGCGCGGCCTGCGCCATGCCGAGCTCCAGCCGGGCCTCGTGATACGCGGGGTGTCGCCTGAGCGCCTCTCTGTACTCGCGGGCGGCCTCGCCGTAGCGGCCGAGTTCCAGAAGAGCGCGCCCGAGGTTGCGGCGCGCGGAGAGGTCGTCCGGGTTCTCCTCGATCGCGGCCCCGAACTGGCGGGCCGCCGCAGGGAGGTCTCCCTGCCTCCCGTAGATCGCCCCGAGCGTGTTGTGCATCTGCGCCGAGCTGAACTCGATGATGTCGACGTTCACGAGCACGGCGAGCGCCGCCGTCAACGTGCCGATCGCAAGGAGACGCCGCCACTCGCGCGTCCGCGCGTAGCGGACGGCCGCGTGAACCGCGTACCCGGCTCCGGGCAGGAGCGCGAGCACGACGGGCAGCCTGTATCGGCCCGTGACGAAGAAGGGAAGGACTGAGCACATGAACGTGATCCCGAAAAGGACCAGCAGGCCCACGCGCCGCTTCCGGCGCACCGCGAAAACCAGGCCTGCCAGCCCCAGGGGCGCCACGACGGCGAAGGCGCCCAGCGGGTTCCTGAGGATCGGAGCGAAGTCGGCCACGAAGTTCAGATCGTAGTGGTTCGGGATCTCGTAGTGGTTCCAGAAGAGCGCGAACTTGCGCCCCATCTGACGGAGCCACATGCCCGGTCGCTGCTGCGCGAATCTGAGCGCGAGTCCGGTCCAGTAGTCCGAAACCTCCCCCGCGGAGAGATCGCGCCCCGTGGCGCGCTCGGCGGCGCGCTCCGACGCCACCCTGAGGTCGAAGCGCATGTCCGGCGGTACCGTGAACGTGCCTGGAGCGCCCGGATGGTTGCCTATGTAGAGGTTGATGCCCGCGTTCGATGAGACGGGTATGAGGTCCCCTTCGGTCCTGTAGTTGTGTATCGTCGCGGGCAGGATGACCAGGCCCGCCGCAGCGAAGAGCGCGAGGGGAGCCACGGCCCGCGTCCGGAGCCGGCCGCTGCCGGAGGCGTCTCCGGGATCCGCGCCTCTCCCGAGCTTGACGAACAGCCAGACCGCGGCGGCGGGAACGAAGAGGAGGATGTTCGGCTTTCCGAGAGAGGCCAGTCCCAGCAGCGCGCCGGCCGCGACGGCCAGTCCCGTCGTCGCCCGGCCCCACGGCCGTCCGGCTCGCGAGCCTCCAGTTGTCCGCTCCCGGGCCGCTCTCTTCCCCGTTCCGCGGGCGGGCCGGCCTCCCGTCCTC
>WJLY01000262.1 GCA_014728245.1 Candidatus Effluviviaceae Genus IV sp. | reverse complement strand
GTCGTAGTCCTCGTCATCGGCGGGGCCGGCCTCGTAGTCGCCCTCGTCATCCTCTTCTTCGTCTTCATCCCCGTCGTCTTCCTCGAGCTCTTCTTCCTCCTCCTCGTCTTCATCGTCTTCCTCGTCGTCCTGGTCGAGCTCGTCGAGGTCCTCTTCGTCCAGCGCGTCTTCCTCGTACTCCTCGTCGTGGTCGTCCTCGGGGCCATCCAATGCGTCGTCCGTCAGCGCGGATTCTTCACTTCCGCCATCGCCCGACCACGCCTCGACGGCCGCTCCCGCCGACAGCGTCTCCAGATACTCAGGTCCCACCAGCACATCCCTCGCTTTGCTTCCCTTGAAGGGTCCCACGATGCCGTTGGCTTCCAGCAGGTCCATCAACCTGCCGGCCCTCGCATAGCCCACGGAGAGCCGGCGCTGCAGAAGAGACGTCGAGCCCATCTGCGTCCCCACGACGACCTCCACCGCGTCCTCGTACAGCTCGTCGGCCTGCGTGGCCGCAAGCTTACCCATGGTGCGCTGGTCCTTGATGTCGAACTGGTAGTCGGGAGCGCCCTGTTTCCTGAGAAAGGCCACAACCCTGGCCGTCTCTTCGGGCGAGATGTACGCACCGTGCAGTCTGATCGGCTCCGGCTTCCCGGTCGGTAGGAAGAGCATGTCGCCGTTTCCGAGCAGCGTTTCCGCTCCGTTCCTGTCGAGCACCGTCCGGGAATCTATCATCGAGATCACTCTGAACGCTATCCGAGAGGCGAAGTTGGCCTTGATCACGCCGGTGATGACATCGACCGAGGGCCGCTGTGTAGCGAAGACCAGGTGTATGCCGACCGCCCTCGCCATCTGCGCCAGCCTCTGCACCGGCGCCTCGACCTCGCGGGGGGCGCGGACCATCAGGTCGGCGAACTCGTCCACGATGACGACGATGTGCGGCAGCTTGTGTCGATCCTCCGGAGCGAGCTCCTCGAGGTCTTCGCCCTCCTTCACTCGCCTGTTGAACCCGTAGATGTCCCTGACGGTGAGCGTCGACAGGATGTCGTAGCGCCTGTCCATCTCGCTCACGAGCCATTGCAGCGCCATCGCGGCGTCCTTCGCGTCAGTGATCACCGGCGAGAGGAGGTGCGGAATGCCGCTGTACCTGGGAAGCTCGAGCCTCTTGGGGTCTATCATGAGGAAACGCGCCTCGTCGGGCGTCGAGCGGTAGATGATGCCGGTCAGAAGAGCGTTCAGGCAGATGCTCTTGCCGGAGCCGGTCGCTCCGGCCACCAGGAGATGCGGCATCTTGGCCAGGTCGGAGCAGTAGACGCGCCCCGTCGTGTCCTTGCCCAGGGCGAGGGGGATCTCTGACTTGAGCTGCTGGAAGGCGTCGGACGCCAGGGTGTCCTTGAGATAGACGAACTCGGGATGCTCGTTCGGAATCTCTATGCCGACCGCTCCCCGCCCCGGTATGGGGGCTATGATCCTGATGGCGGTCGCCTTCATCGCGAGGGCGAGATCGTCCTGAAGATTCGAGATCTGGCTTACCTTTACGCCGCGCGCCGGCTCCATTTCGAACCTGGTGATGATCGGGCCCGGATGCACGTGCACGACCGACGCCTCGACGCCGAAGTCGGAGAGCTTCTCCTCGAGCATCCTGGACCGGGAGAGCAGCTCCTCCCGCGTGACCTTCCCATGCGGGCTGGGCACTGGATCGTCCAGAAGAGAGAGCGGCGGCACGCGGTAGCTGCCGCTCGCCGGCCTCTGTTTACGGGTTGCTCGCGATCTCGAGGGCCTGGCGGATTCGGAGATCGTGGGCTTTCGGGGCCTTGCGGGCGCGGGCTTCGGAGTCTCAAGGACCGGTTCGGCCTTCGGCTTCCGGCGACTCCCGGCCTCCTCGCGGTCCCGCTCCCGGTTGGCCCGCTTCTCCCTCGACGCCCGCGCCTTCTTCGGGCGCTCGCGCTTCGGCCGGGGCTTGCGCCGCGTCGACGTACGTTCCCTCGACGAGAAGATCGCTTCCCACATGGACGAGGCGAAGGCCGCTACCCTCTCGGCCGCGGAAGCGAACCACTCGGCCACCGCTCCGATGTCCAGCTCGGTCGTCAGCAGCGTGATCGCGATGATGCCGCCCACGCCCGCGAGGAGCGTGCCCACTCTGCCGATGTGCCGTATTCCGAGGTTGGCGAGGAAGGCGCCACCCACGCCGGTTATCCCGGCCGTGCGCTCCCCTCCCACGGCGTAGACCAGCGCGAGCGCGATGAGAGAGACCGCGGCCATGAACACCGTCTTGAGCGCAAGAGGCTCCGGATCGCCGTCGACCAGCCGGTTCCAGCCCCACATGCAGAGAAGGATCGGGACCAGCCACGCGCCGACGCCGAGCAGGCTGAAGAGCCAGTTGGAGACCTGCCTGTTCTGTACGCCGAGTCTGCTCGCCCAGATCTCAGGGCCGAGGTCTCCGGAGGCCGCGAAGTAAACGTGCGACCCCAGGCTCACCGCCAGGAGAAGCCCTGCCGTCAGCAGGAGGACCCCCAGCAGCTGTCTCCTGCGGTCGTCGTCCATGTGGTCGAAGAGCCCCATTCCGCAAGGTCTCCTGAACGTTGGTCTGCGTTCTTCTCAGTGGATTGGACTGCGCCGACGTGACGACTCTACCTTCGGCAGGCGTCCTCCCCGGATATCCTGCCGTCGACGACGACGGGAACCGAGGTGGATCTGTCGATCCTCGAGCAGAAATCCAGGTCCGCCTCGAAGCCGAGCTCCGCGAGGAGCCGCCCGTGCGACGACTCGCGGACGACCTCGCCTATGTCGGTCATCGTGCCGGCCAGCGCGCCGCCCGCGAGGGCGCCGTCGTTGAGGACGAGCTTGCCGCCGAAGCTCTCGGAGATCTTCCTCACCATGAGCCCGCCGCAGACAAGATCCTCGAGCGACAGCCGGCCCTGATTGCCCGCGCACAGCAGCGTTATCTTCTTGGGGCGCGACGACAGGACGTGCGCGACGACCGCTCCCAGGTTGAGGAAGCACCCCACGATGAGCTCCTTCGCCGCGGCGCTCTGTGTTATGGCCACAGTGCCGTTCGACGTGGAAAGCACCAGCGTCTTGCCCTTCACCGCCTTGCTCGTGTACTCGAGCGGCGAGTTGCCGAGATCGAAGCCTTCGATCATCCTCCCGTCCCGCTCGCCGCCCAGCAGGGCGTTCTTCTTCTCGAGGGTCGGGGCCAGCCGCGTCGCGTCTTCGACGCCGGCGACCGGGATGATCCGTTCGACGCCGTTCTCGCATGCCTGAACCATGGTGCTCGAGGCGCGCAGCACGTCGATGACGACGACGTGCGTCCCCTTGATGTTGCCCTCCGGCAGCTCTCCCGCTCTGGTGTAAAGGTTGAGTTCCATGATCAGCTAGCCGTTGCCAGCGCCTCCTGAGCTTTTTTTTTCCGCTCCAGCGTGCCGGTGTCGAACCTGCCCGACAGGAAGTCCGGGTCGGCCATCATCTTCGCGTGGAACGGTATGGTGGTCGGAACCCCGACGATGACGAACTCGTCGAGGGCTCTCCGCATTCGCGCGATCGCTTCCTCACGCGTGTTCCCGTGGGCCAGGAGCTTCGCGATCATCGAATCGTAGTGGGGCGATATCGTGCATCCCGCGCAGAGATGCGTGTCGACGCGGATTCCGGGCCCGCCGGGCACGAAGTACTCCGTGATCCTGCCCGGGAACGGCGCGAAGTCGCGATCGGGGTCCTCCGCGTTTATTCTGCACTCGACCGCGTGCCCGCGGAGGTGCAGATGGTCCTGCGCGATGTCGAGTGGTTCTCCGGCCGCGATTCTGATCTGCTCCTTGACCAGGTCCACGCCCGTGACGAGTTCGGTAACCGGATGTTCCACCTGGATTCGGGTGTTCATTTCCATGAAGTAGTAGCCGCCGCTATCGTCCAGCAGGAACTCGACCGTACCTGCGCTGACGTAGCCGATCGCGGCGCAACCCCTGACGGCGTCGCCTCCCATTCGCTCCCTGAGGTCCTGAGTGACCGCCGGCGAGGGCGATTCCTCTATCAGTTTCTGGTGGCGTCTCTGTATCGAGCAGTCGCGCTCTCCCAGGTGCACGACGTTGCCCAGGCTGTCTCCGAGAATCTGGAACTCGACGTGCCGCGGGCCTATCAGGTGCTTCTCGATGTACAGGTCGCCGCTCCCGAAGGCCGCCTTCGATTCGGCGCTCGCGACGTTGAGGTTGGCGAGGAGTTCCTTCCGGTCGTTCGCCCTTCTCATACCCTTGCCGCCGCCCCCCGCTCTGGCCTTGATCATCACGGGGTAGCCGACGCGCTCAGCCACCTCTACCGCGTGTTCCTCGCTCTCGACCAGGCCCTCGCTGCCGGGCACGACCGGGACGCCCGCCTCAGACATCATCCTGCGCGCTACCGCCTTGTCGCCCATCCGTCGCATCATCTCGCCGGTCGGGCCTATGAACGTGAGGCCGTGTACCTCGCAGATCTCGGCGAACTCCGCGTTCTCGGCGAGAAAACCGTAGCCCGGATGAACGGCTGCCGCGCCCGTCACCTCACAGGCCCCGATGATGGCCTTGATGTCGAGATAGCTCTCGCCGCTGGGGGCGGGCCCGACGCACACCGCCTCGTCCGCGAACTTGACGTGGAGCGCGTCCTCATCCGCCTCGGAGTGGATCGCTACGGTGGGTATGCCCAGCTCCTTGCAGGCCCGCATGACCCTGAGCGCGATCTCTCCACGGTTGGCTACGAGGATCTTTTCAAACATGCGTCGTTCCCGTTCTGAGTCTCGGGCGCCGCGCCGGAAGCCCCGGCGCTACCGGCGGAGGCGGGCGCACCCTAGTCCGGCTGGACCAGGAAGAGCTCCTGCCCGTATTCGACCGGCTGCGCGTTCTCCGCCATGACCCTGACGATCGTGCCGGATACCTCGGACTCGATCTCGTTTACGATCTTCATCGCTTCCACGATGCAGACGACCTGCCCCTTGCTGACCCTGTCGCCCGGCCTGACGTAGGGCGGCGCCTCGGGCGACGGCGCCGCGTAGAACGTGCCGACCATGGGGGACTCGATCGGAACAAGCCCGGAGTCCATGTCGGGCGCGGGCTCGCTCTCTTCCTCAGGCGCCCCGGGCTCCACGGGCGGACCGGGGGTTACCGGGACCGGACCGCTCTCCGCGGCCGGGGGCGCCGGCCGGGGCGCGGACCTGGCGATCCGAACGGAGCGGAAGGGCCCGGTGATCTCCAGTTCCTGAATGTCGCTCTCTTCCACGAGCCTGATCAGATC
>WJLY01000261.1 GCA_014728245.1 Candidatus Effluviviaceae Genus IV sp. | reverse complement strand
CGTCCGGCCGGCCCGGACGGAGCGAGGCGGAAGCGGGAGAAGGCGCTTCACGGGAGCCGGTGCGCAAGGGCAAGAAGGTGGGCCGCAACGACCCCTGTCCCTGCGGCAGCGGAAAGAAGTACAAGAAGTGCTGCGGTCGCAACAAGTAGCAGCGGAGGACAATTGGGGAAGTCTCTCGTCATAGTCGAGTCGAAGGCCAAGGCCTCGACGATCAACAAGTTCCTGGGCCGCGGCTTCACGGTCAAGGCCTCGATCGGCCATGTCCGGGACCTTCCTAAGAAGAAGCTGGCGATAGACATCGACAACGGCTTCGAGCCTACATACGTCACGATCCGCGGCAAGGGCAAGGTCCTGAAGGAGCTCAAGGAAGCGGCGAAGAAGGCCGAGACCGTCTACCTGGCCTCGGACTTCGACCGGGAGGGCGAGGCGATCGCCTGGCACATAACTCAGACGCTCAAGCTCCCTGACGACAAGTACCGGCGCGTGGTCTTCAACGAGATCACGAAGAAGGCGATCCTCGACGCGATGGAGCACCCGGGCGAGATCGACATGCGCAAGGTCGACGCGCAACAGGCGCGGCGCGTTCTCGACAGGCTGGTCGGGTACAAGGTAAGCCCCGTCCTGTGGAAGACGATCTACTACGGCCTCTCCGCCGGACGCGTGCAGTCGGTGGCGCTCCGGCTCATCTGCGAGCGAGAGGACGAGATCGATGCCTTCGAGCCGGAGGAGTTCTGGACCGTCGACGCGGTCTTCACGACCGACGGGGGCGACGAGATAGAGGCGCGGCTCGACAAGGTGGGCGGCAAGAAGGCGAAGATCCGCACGGGCGATGAGGCGAACGGGATCGTCCGGGCCGTGGAGGGCGGGCCGTTCGCCGTGTCCGCTCTCAAGAAACGCGAACGGAAGGTCAACCCGCTGCCCCCGTTCATCACGAGCACGCTTCAGAGGGACGCGGCCAACAGGCTGCGCTTCACCTCCAAACGGACGATGGTGGTCGCCCAGCAGCTCTACGAGGGCCTGCCGATCGGCGGCGAGAACGTCGGGCTCATCACGTACATGCGGACCGATTCCACGCGCATGGCCGCCTCCGCCATCGAGGAAGCGCGCGAGCACCTCCGCGAGGCGTTCGGTGCGCGGTACGTCGAGAAGAAGCCGCGCAGATACCGCGCCAAGAAGGGCGCACAGGACGCGCACGAGGCGATCAGGCCGACGTCGGTGGAGCGGACGCCCGAGTCGCTCAAGCCTCATCTCACGACCGACCAGTTCCGTCTCTACGAACTCATATGGCGCCGCTTCGTCGCAACGCAGATGCCGCAGGCGCTGTACGAGAACACGACCGTGACCATCTCCGCCGACGGACACGATTTCAAGGCGACGGGCTCGGTCGTGCGGTTCCCCGGGTGGACCGCCGTCTACAAGGCGGCCTGGAAGGACCAGAAGGAGCTTCCGCCGCTGTCGGAGGGTCAGAGGCTCGCCCTCTCTTCGATCACACCGAACCAGCGGTTCACGAAGCCCCCGGCCCGCTACTCAGAAGCGACGCTCATCAAGGAGCTCGAGGCGAAGGGAATAGGCCGCCCGAGCACGTACGCCAGCATCGTAGACACGCTCAAGAAGCGGAAGTACGTGGCGCTCGAGAAGCGCCAGTTCGCGCCCACCGAGCTCGGTCGGACCGTGTGGGACCTTCTGAAGAACGGGTTCCCCGACATATTCGACGTCGCCTTCACGGCGGAGATGGAAGAGGAGCTGGACAAGGTCGAGTCCGGTGAGGACGACTGGGTCTCCGTCGTCAGCGACTTCTACGGCCCCTTCAGCAAGCGGCTGGGAGAGGTCGAGGGTAAGATCGCAGACCTCAAGCAATCGCTGATCAAGGAGACCGAGAAGCGCTGCGAGCGGTGCGGCTCGGTGATGGTGGAGAAGTGGGGCCGCAACGGCCGCTTCCTGGCCTGCTCGTCATATCCGGAATGCAAGTTCACCATGCCGGTGGAGGACGAGGAGGTCGAGGAATTCGACGTGAAGTGCGAGGAGTGCGGCAGGCCCATGGTCGTGAAGCACGGCAGGTACGGCAAGTTCCTGGGATGCTCCGGCTACCCCGAGTGCAAGAACACGGCGCCCCTTCCGACAGGCGTCGCCTGTCCGCAGGAAGACTGCGACGGAGTGCTCGTCCAGCGGAGAACGAAGCGCGGCCGAACGTTCTACGGGTGCAGCGCGTACCCGAAGTGCGAGTATGCGATATGGGACAAGCCCGTGCCCATAGCGTGCCCGGCCTGCCAGGCCGGCTTCATGGTCGAGAAGGGCAAGAAGGGGGACAAGAAGCTGGTCTGCCTCGAGTGCGGGGAGCGCGTGTCGCCCGATGAGGCGAAGAGCTCGCCGGGCGAGGACGAGGTCTAGTAGCGACCGTACCGCGCCGCGCGCTGCGGGAGCCGGCGAGGGAACGCAGGGCCGTCGAGCGGACGGCGGACGCTCCGAGGTCGATGATCATGGGAAGAGCGGGCAGGCGCCCGGTAGGCGAACACCTAACGGGCTTCCTCGGCGAGCTGAGGTCGAGAGGGCTCTCGACCCACACGATAAGCGCCTACAGGCGCGATGTCCTCCAGTTCGAGAGCTTTCTCCGGGATCTCAGGCGCGACGAGACGCCCGTCGCGCGAGACGTCACACCGAAGGCGATCCGGCGCTTCGTCGCGTCTCTTTCGGCGGCGAGATACGCCCGACGCACCGTCCAGCGCAGACTCGCCTCGGTCAGGTCGTTCTGCCGCTATCTTGTCTCGCACGACGCGCTCGACAGAGACCCGACCGTCGGCCTGTCGGCGCCGCGCCCGGAGAAGCGGCTACCGTCCTTCCTCAGAAGACGCGAGGTCGAGCGGCTCTTCGCGGGCGACGGGGGAAGCTCCGAACGAGAGCTCAGGGACCGCGCCATCCTCGAGCTGTTCTACAGCACGGGCATCAGGCTTTCCGAACTCGCGGGACTCTCCGAGGAGAACCTCGACCTTGACGGCAGACTAGTCAGGGTACTCGGGAAGGGCGACAGGGAGCGGGTTGTCCCGGTCGGCCGGGCGGCTGTCGACGCCGTGCGCCGTTATCTGAGGAAGAGGACCGACGAGGGACGCGGGCGTCCGCTGTTCACGAACGCGCGGGGCGGGAGGCTATCCACGCGGGGCATACAGCGCATCGTGAAGAAGCGCCTCGAGCAGGTATCCGAGGCGAGACAGCTCTCCCCGCACGTATTGCGGCACACGTTCGCGACGCACATGCTGGATGCCGGAGCCGACCTCCGGGCCGTACAGGAGCTCCTGGGCCACGCCAGCCTGTCCAGCACGCAGATTTACACGCATGTCACTACCGCAAGACTGAAGGAGATATACAAGAAGGCGCATCCCAGGGCGTGACGCCGCGGAAGGCCGGCCCCGATCGCGCCCCGCGAACACGCACGGCGGCCGCGAGACGCGCCGCCAACAACGTCGCCAGTCGCTCCCGGATCGGAGCAGGAGGGCAGATGAACGACTTCATATCGATAGCCGACATCGACAGGGCGAAGATGGAGGAGCTTCTGGAGATCGCCGCCACCGTCAAGCGGGAGCGCGCGGCCGGGCGTTCGGACCTCGCCGGAAAGACGGTCGCCCTCGTATTCCACAAGCCCTCGCTCCGTACGCGGCAGAGCTTCGAGGTCGGCGTGTTCGAACTGGGCGGACACCCGATGTACGTAACGGACAGGGAGATCAAGATGGGCCAGCGCGAGTCGACGCACGACATCGGCAAGGTCCTCTCGCGCTACGTTCACGGCATCATGATCCGCACGTTCGCTCATTCGGACTGCGTGGAGCTGGCGGACGCCGCCGACGTTCCCGTGATAAACGGGCTCACCGACCTTCTCCACCCGTGCCAGATCATGGGCGATCTCCAGACGTGCGCGGAAAGAGGCAAGGCCCTGGACGACATGGTCGTGGCGTTCGTGGGTGACGGAAACAACGTCGCCAACTCGTGGGTGAACGCGGCGGGCAACCTGCCCTTCGAACTCAGGATCGCCAGCCCCTCCGGCTACGAGCCCGACGCCGGTCTCCTCGCCGAGGCCCGGTCGAAGGGCGCGAACGTCAACATCATGGACGACGCGGCCCGAGCGGTCGAAGGCGCCGACGTCATATACACGGACGTCTGGACAAGCATGGGGCAGGAGGGCGAAACGGACGAGCGCCGCGCCGCCTTCCGTTCGTACCAGGTCAACGACGACCTCGTGGCCGGGGCCGCAGACGACGCGATCGTCCTTCACTGCCTCCCGGCGCACCGGGGCGAGGAGATAACCGACTCCGTGATCGACGGCCCGCACTCGGCGGTCTTCGACCAGGCGGAGAACAGGCTGCACGCGCAGAAGGCCATCATGATCGATCTCATGGGAGAGTAGGAGATGGCTCGTCCTCCGACCGTCACGGCCGGGCAGCCATCCGCCCCGCTCATCGCCACGTCCGCGGCTCTCGTCGCGGCGGCGCTCGTGGTCTTTGGCTGCGCCAAGCCGGGTCCCCCGGGAGGAGGCCCGGAGGACAAGGAACCTCCCTCTGTCGTAAGGACCTACCCGTCCGACGGGGCGCTGGACGTTGACACGGGCGCGGCCCTGGAGGTGACGTTCAGCGAGGACATGAACCGCCTGTCGGCCGAGAGGGCTCTCTCGAGCGCGCCCGCGCTCGAGATCAGAAGACGCAGGTGGGACGGGGAGACGCTCATCGTCGAGCCGGTGGCGCTGCCCGACTCGACGACGATCGTGATAGAGATAGGCCCGGAGGCAAGGGACTACCACGGGGTCGCGATGGGAAGCGCCCACTCGTTCGCGTTCTCCACGGGTGGCGTAATCGATCGGGGCGTGATCGAGGGCACGGTCTCGTACGAGGGAGAGCCGCTGCCCGGCGCCATCATCTGGGCCTGCCGCGGCGCCGCGGCCGCGGACACTGCCGGGGTCGTCCGGCCCTGCGGGTACTCGACCGTCTCAGGCGATTCGGGCGCGTTTCGGTTCGACAACGCGTCGGCGGCCGACGCGGCATACTCCATCGTCGCGTTTCTCGACGCCGACGCCGACAGGCGATACCAGGTGGCCGAGGAGCCCGGCGCGATCGTTCCGGAGGCGGTCTTCCTCGACTCGGAACGCGACTCGGTCGGCGGGCTCAGTGTGAATCTCGTGCAGCCCCGGGAAGACACCTCCGGGGACGAGGTATCCGAGGACGCTCCCACCCGACCCGAGCCCGACGGAGAGCCCTCCGAGGGGGAAGAGACGCCGGGGGAACGCATCGACCGCGGCGAGGCTCCGGGGGAGCGCGACGACCGTGCCGAGGTCCCGGAGGAACCGTCCACACCAGATGAGTCCGAACCGGAGG
>WJLY01000260.1 GCA_014728245.1 Candidatus Effluviviaceae Genus IV sp. | reverse complement strand
TGGGTGCTTCTGCCGGTTGGCGTCTTCCTCCTGGCCGCCGGGCCATCCGTGTCGGGTCGCGACAGATCTCTTGTGGCCCGCAACGGGCTGGTCTTTCTCGCGGTCGTCGCCGGCCTCGCTACTCTCAACTACGCCCTGATCACGGCCGGGCGCTACTACGGCACGGCCTTCTATTTCCCGATCTCGGTTACGCGCGGCCCGGAGATGTACGCCTCCGGGATTCCTTTCGGCGTTCTGTTCCTGCTCGCCCTCTGGGCAGCGCTCTGGTGGGCGCCACGGCTGAGCGGCCTCCACGTGTGGCTGATCGCGCTCGGTCTTGTCGTCGTCGGCAATCTGGCGCTGGGGGGCGTGCACCTGGCCTTCCACGTCCCCGTGGCAGGACCGGGCCTGCAGTACTACCACGAGGCGTCCGCGATCGTGGACTGGCAGGAGTGGCTGCGGGGCTTCACGGACGCGCAGGAATCCATGGGCACACACGCGAGGAGCCACCCTCCGTTCGCGGTGCTCCTGCACCATTTCCTGTTCAGGATGACGCGTGGCGGGGTCCTGCCGCTCGCGGCCGTCCTGACGCTCATCTCGAGCCTGGCCGTGCCGTTTGTGCGCTCGATCATGCGCGAGCTGGGTTCGCCCGTCGAGAGGGCGAACGAGTTCGCCCTCCTCTTCGCGGTCATCCCCGCGGTCAACATCTACTCGGCCGTCAGCCTCGACGGCGTCATCGCCGCGCTCGCCGCGTGCGTGCTGCTGGGGCTCGTCATGATCGTCAGACGCGGCCTGAGCGTCGGGGCCGTCATCTTGGTCGCGCTTGGCCTGACCCTCGCCAACACGCTGACGTTCGCCGGGCTCCTGCTCTTCGCGGTCGTCGGACTTGTGGCCGTGGCAGAGGCGGCCGAGCGGAGGTTCGGCATGGCGGCGGCACTCGTCGTCTCTGCGGCCGTCGGCGTAGCGCTGCTGCTCGTTCTGCGGGGAGTTACGGGATACGACCACGTCGAGGCCTTCAGAACGGCGACCCGGCTGGAGGCGGCACGCGGCGGGAGCCTGTTCCGGTTGCAGGGGATCTACGTCTGGACCAGAGTGGAGAACGTCCTGGAGATGGCGCTCTTCCTCTCGGCGTCCGCGCTCGCGGTTCTTCTGAGTCCGACCTTGCTCGGGTTCAAGGCGTTGGACGCGCGCGACCGGGTCAACCGTCTCTTCCTGTCCATGGCGGTCGTGCTCGTTGTCTCGTTCGCGCTCGGTACGCACCGGACAGGGGAGACGGCGAGGGCCTGCCTCTGGTGCTATCCCTTCTTCATGCTGCTCATGAGGCGTCTCGATCGGCGGGTTCTGCGCGCTCTTGCGCTGTCGGCGGGCGTGCAGACGGCTCTCATGCAGGTCACCGGGACCTACTTCTGGTGAGGAGTCGTCGGGCGAGGGGCGAGCAGGGCGTGAGGATCGGCGCGTCGCTATGCGGGGACAGTCACTCAGTGTCCGCGCCGGACGACCGGCCGGCGTCTCCCGCCGCCCAGTCCACCGGGAAACGTCGCGGCAACCGCTGGACCTGGAACAGCGTCGCTATTAGCTCGCCGTTCTCACCCGCCCGGTGCGGGTTCACGTACTCCCACACGATCTCCCTCTCCTTCGTCACTTCGAACGCTCTTCCGTTGTCCGACTCCACGATCAGCGTGTTGCCGTTGGGTAGCCTCTGGACCACGCCGCACTTCTCACTATAGAAAGGTCGTTCGCGGCTGCCCGCGTACGACCACTTCACTTCCTGCGTGATCGGGTCGAACTCCAGGGCCTCCGATACGCCCTCTGCGTGCTGGTTGTCGAACAGCAGGATGTTTCCTGTCGCAAGCAGATGCGCGTCGTGCTGGCGGTGGAAGAGCCCCGTCATGGCCCAGACGACGCTCTCCGCGTCCAGGTCGATAGCGGCGATCGCGTCCATCTCCCGGATCGAGACGAGCACGTTGCCCTGTCTGAATGCGGGAGACAGGTGAGACAGGGATCCGTCGAGCCGCTGTATGGAGTTCGCGTGGAAGGGGTCGCCTTGCGAGCCGGCGCGCTTGACCGAGGCGCGGTAGTCCGAGTTCTCGAATGCGTCGAGCATCGAGACGCGCCTCTGGGGATGGCCATCGCAGTCCAGGACACTCACGAAGTTCTCGAGCATGGGGCGCTCGGCGTCCCAGGAGGGGATCACGTGGGCCTTCTGCTCGAGCGTGTAGATCGAGCCGTCGGGCATCACCCTGATGTCGTGGTGGTAGCCGCGCGCGCGGCTCCAAAGCAGGTTCGAGTCCTTGTCGAGCTTGAACAGACCGAGCCCCTGGAACGCGGCTAGGATGTCGCCGTTCGCGCAGAGGCGGGCGCAGGCCCAATGGTGGGTCCCAACCGCGTCGTCCGAGATCGGATTGTCGGGCCAGACGTCGCGAAACCGGCATCGCCACTCGTGGAGGATGTTGCCGTTCATGTCCATCAGGTATGCTGAGGCGTCGTGTCCCGAGAGGACGAGGTTGAGGCCCCGCCACGCGCGGTTCGCATCGTAGACAGTCACTCCCGAGCGCTCCGGGGCTGGCCTGGTTCCGCTGAGATAACCGATCGCCTCGAGACGCTCGATCTCGCGCCGCTGCTCTTCGGACAGGTCGCCATTCGCGCGAGTGCCGCCGGCGGGTGTCGACGCGCGGGGGTCCGCTTCGTGTCGGCGCCATCGACCCCGCGGCTGCGAGGCTCCGGAAGGGAGGGCAACCCGAACGGTCCGGTGCGCGGCACTGATGAAACTGTATGGGAACACCCTGTAACGCACGACCGCCGCACCCCAGGCGAAGCCGACGATGAGGACCGCCGCAAGAACGAAAAAGCTCGTCAGATGGCGCTTGCGATACATCTGCGTCCGTTTTTCATAAGTGGGACCTGTGTTCGAAACCTCACGGCATGTATCATACAGGTGAGCAAAGAGGAGCGCAATGTTCTGGGCTTCGTACACAGCGACGTCGGAATGGCCCGGCACGGCTCTTTGGTCGGCCTCAGGAATGCCTTGACCGCGCCTCAGGCTGGTTGTACTCTGCTCCCGCCCAGCGGACGGGCGTTAGGTGTGGTCGTAGAGGCGGACAAGTGGTTTCACCCGCGGCTCGCAGTCCGAGGAGGACGGAATATGGAAGAGACCACTCCAACGACTCCCCCCCAGTCCGGCGGGGATGTACAACTCATTCGCGAGATCAGCACACCCCTGTTCACCGCGAAGGGCTGGCTGAAGCTCCTGGGCGTCCTGATGATAATTGAGGGCGCTCTCATGGTTCTCACGATCGTCGGGATCATCATCTGCTGGCTCCCGATCTGGATCGGCGTCCTGCTGCTTCGCTCGGCCGGATCGATAGAGGTCGCGCAGCTTTCGGGGGACAAGGTCCAGTTCGTCGAGGCGATGCGCCGGCTGAAGACGGTCTTCACGATCTACGGCGTTCTGGCGCTCCTCGCTCTCATAGCGATGGTGGTAGCGATGCTTGTCGGCGGCATGGGGGTATTCACGTCCGCTCTCATGAACAGCTGACCTATGCTCTAGGGCGGGTCGCGTCTTAGTGCCATCCTGAACGCATTACCCAGGCATGTGGACAGGGAAGCCCATGGGGCCACCGGGCGGGATCCGGTGGCCCCTCGCTTATGGGGCTTGCGCAGGGCTTGGCGATTTGGTAAAATCGCCAAATATCAAGAGGAGGCACTGATGAAAGCGGCCGTGATAGAGAGGTATGAGGCTCGGGCGGAGGTGATGAAAGCTCTGGCTCACCCGAGCCGATTGTACATCGTTGACGAGCTCTCGAGAGGCGAGCGGTGCGTCCACGAGCTCACGGACGGCATAGGATCGGACATATCGACCGTTTCGAAGCACCTGCGGGTGCTTCGTTCGGTGGGCATTGTGGCGGGTGAGAAACGCGGCTCCGAGGTCTACTACTCGCTCAGGATGGCGTGCGTCGTGGACTTCTTCGGCTGCGTGGAGGCGGTGCTGCGGGGGGGCGCGGGCGCCGCGTGCCGTGTTCGAACCGCCGGCGAGGGGGAGGACCGATGAGGGTATCGGCTGCCGTGACACGCCCGTCGATGTCACACGTTCTGAGAACCTCTATTGTGGTCTGCGCTCTTCCTCTTGCAGTGGCGCTCTGCGCCGGTTGCGCCGATCCAGGCGGAACGGATGGCGGCGCTTCGGACGGCGCCGGCGAGGACGGCGCGGCGAGCCGCGTCGCGAACGAGAGCGAGGAGCGCATAGGGTCGGACGGCATCCGTGTGCTGGCCGAGGGCGTCACCGCGCCCCGCGGCCTGCCGTTGCTGCTCGACCTCGGCGCCGACAAGTGTGTTCCGTGCAAGGCCATGGCGCCGGTGTTGGAGGAGATGCGTTCCACGTTCGAAGGTCAGCTCGCGGTGCGCTTCATCGACGTGTGGAAGAACAGGGACGCGGCGCGGGAGTACGGGGTCAAGGTCATCCCGACACAGATCTTCCTGGACGGTGAGGGGACCGAGCTCTTCCGGCACCAGGGATTCTACTCGAGGGACGACATGCTCGCGAAGTGGCGTGAGCTGGGCTACGAGTTCGAGGATTCCGGTGAGAGTCAACCGGCGCCTTGAGGCGTCCTCCGCTGGCCCGGAGTGAAGCCGAAGCCACCTGAATACCGGCGCAGACATGAGGAGTCGACAGCTCTGGGAGAGCTTTTCACAGCACTCAGCAACGCGGTAGAGGGAACCCCGGCCGTCGCATTGGCGGCCTCGTTCCTGTGGGGCGTCCTGAGCATTGTCCTCTCGCCGTGTCACCTCGCGAGCATTCCGCTCATCGTCGGGTTCGTTGACGAGCAGGGACGGATCTCGACACGCAGGGCGTTCGCCATCTCCCTCTACTTCTCGGTCGGCATCCTCATCACGATCGCCGTGATCGGCGTTGCGACAGCCGCGGCGGGACGGATGGTGGGCGACCTTGGACGCTGGGCGAATTACGCCGTAGCCGTCATCTTCTTTCTGGTCGGGCTGCATCTCCTCGGCTACGTGCCGATGCCCTGGTCCGGTCCCGGACAGATGCGGACGAGGCGCAAGGGTGGGTCGGCGGCGTTCGCTCTCGGACTCGTCTTCGGCGTCGCCCTGGGCCCGTGCACGTTCGCGTTCATGGCTCCGATGCTCGGCGTGACGCTCAGTGTGGCATCGACGAGCGCCGCGTACGGGGCACTTCTGCTCCTCATGTACGGGGTCGGGCACTGCTCGGTCATTGTGCTCGCGGGCACCTTCACCGGGATCGTCCAGCGCTATCTCAACTGGAACGAGCGTTCCCGCGGCGCCGTGGTCGTGAGAAAGATCTGCGGCGCTCTCGTGATTCTGGGCGGCGTGTACCTGCTCGCGACCGCGCACTAGGCCGCGCGCTCGGGGCCGGTCCCCCGGCAGTGGGCGGAGGCGCCGGCGCCGCGTCGGGAGGCCGGACCGCGTAACGGGAGTGGGATTCCGCGTGGCCTCCGGTGCCGCGACGGCGGTCGTGGCGGACGCGCGGAGCGTCCCACGTGACGAAGGAGGTGCTGTTGGAGTGGAGAAGGGAGTGGAAGCCGCTTCTGGTCATGGCGGCGCTCTTTCTTCTGGCGTTCCATCTGCCCGTCGGGAACGCGAGGTTCGCGAACGCGCTCTTCGAGGCGTTTGCGCTCGTGAGGTCATACGCGCGCGAGCACGTCGTCCTGTGCCTTCTCCCCGCCTTCTTCATAGCGGGGGGGATATCGGTCTTCGTGCGCAAGGACTCGGTGATGAAGTACCTCGGAGCCCGCGCGCCCAAGGCGCTGGCCTACGGCGTCGCGTCCGTGTCCGGCTCCGTGCTCGCCGTATGCTCGTGCACCGTGCTCCCTCTCTTCGCCGGGATCTACAGGATGGGCGCCGGGCTGGGGCCGGCGAGCGCCTTCCTCTACTCGGGCCCCGCCATAAACGTGCTGGCCATCATCCTCACGGCCCGCGTGTTGGGACCCGAGTTGGGGTTCGCGCGGGCGGTGGGCGCCGTCGGCTTCAGCATCGTGATCGGCCTTCTCATGCACCTCATCTTCCGCAGGGAGGAGCTTCGGAAGGCAGAGGCCCAGATGTCGGCGCCGGAACCGGAAGTGGAGCGGCCGCTGTGGCAGACCGCGGCCTACTTCGCGGTCATGGTCGCCATTCTCGTCTTCGCGAACTGGGGAAGGCCGTCGGGCGAGGCGGGGGTCTGGTCGGCCGTCTACTCCGCGAAGTGGGTGATCACGTCGGTTCTCGGAATCGCTCTCGGCGCGCTCATGGTCGTGTGGTTCCGCCTTCCTCTGGTGCGCGTGGCGCTTGCGGCGGTACCGCCCATAGTGCTCGCGCTCGTTCTTCCGGGGCACCCAGTGCTCTCGTTCGGTGCCGCCGTGATCGGGGTGGGCGTCATCACGAGCACGGGCGGCGGCGAGGCGGAAGACTGGTTCGAGTCGACATGGGCCTTCGCCAAGCAGATACTTCCCCTTCTCTTCATCGGCGTGATCGTCGCGGGCCTCCTTCTCGGAAGGCCGGGACACGAGGGGCTCGTCCCCTCCGAGTGGGTCGCGAACGCGGTGGGAGGGAACTCGTTCCAGGCCAACCTCTTTGCGTCGGTGGCCGGCGCGTTCATGTACTTCGCCACGCTGACCGAGGTACCGATACTGCAGGGGCTCATCGGGAGCGGCATGGGAAAGGGACCGGCCCTGGCGCTGCTGCTCGCGGGTCCGGCGCTCTCGCTGCCGAACATGCTCGTCATAAGGAGCGTGATGGGAACGAAGAGGACGCTGGTGTTCGTCGGGCTCGTCGTAGTCATGGCGACCGCGGCGGGCATGATATACGGCGCGTTCTTCTAGAACGTCCCGGCATGACTGCCGGAGAGCAGGCGCACGACCACGATAGGGGGAGAGGGGGCGGTCGACCACGACAGCCGGACAGGAGGTGCTCAATGAAGGTACAGATCCTGGGAACGGGATGTCCGAAGTGCAGGCAGCTCGAGGCGAACGCCAGGGCGGCACTCGACGAGATGGGCGTCGAGTACGAGCTGGAGAAGGTATCGGACATCAAGGAGATCATGGACTTCGGCGTCATGATGACTCCGGGCTTCGCCGTCGACGGGGACGTGAAGGCATCGGGCAAGATCCTGTCGATCGAGGAGATCAAGGGGCTGGTAGCCGGTTGTCAAGGCGACAAGGAGGCCGGATGCGACTGCTCGGGGCAATGACACTCGCGGCGCTGGCTCTGGTCAGCGTCGGCTGCAGGCGGAATGCGGAAGAGGCGATCGAAGGAGGCGACAGCGTGGGCATGGTGGTCAAGTGGCAGCGACTGGTGACAGATTCGGGTGAGACGTGCGAACGGTGCGGCGCCACCGGCGAGGAATTCCGGAAGGCCGTGACCACCCTTCGCGAGTGTCTGGCGCCGCTGGGAATCGACATTGCCGCCGAGGAGGAAGCTCTGAGCGCGGAGGAGTTCGCGGTCGAGACGATTGAGTCAAACCGGATAACGATAGAAGGACGCTCGCTCGAGGATTGGCTGGGCGCCGAGACCGGCCAGAGCGAGTGCGAGTCGTGTTGCGACGCGGTCGGTGAGAACGTCGAGTGCAGGACTGTGAATGTGGAAGGATCAATCTACGAGGCGATTCCCGCGGAGCTCATCGTGCGAGCCGGGCTTCTGGCGGCCTCTCGCCTCGTCGGCGCTCCGGAACCGGCCGTGTGCTGCCCCGACACACCGGAGCCCTGTGACGCGGATGCCCCGTGCTGTCCGGCGTCCGAGAGTGAGGAGAAGGAGACGCGGACCTCAGGCATATGAGAGAGCCCGAGTCGAGACCGCTCATTCTGTTCCTCTGCACCGGCAACTCGTGCCGGAGCCAGATGGCCGAGGGCTGGACGCGCGTGCTCAAGGGCGACGAGTTCGAGGTCGTCTCCGCGGGGACCGAGCCCAAGCCGGTCGACCCTCGCGCCGTCAGGGCGATGGCGGAGGCCGGGGTCGATATCTCCGGCCAGGGCGCCAAGAGCGTCGACGAGTTCGCGGGATGGGAGTTCGACTACGTCGTCACCGTCTGCGACGCGGCGTACGAGGCCTGCCCGTTCTTTCCCGGGAAGACGAAGCGCGTCCACGCGGGGTTTGCGGACCCGCCGAAGCTGGCCGAGAGCGCGGGGAGCGAGGAAGAGGCACTCGAGCACTACCGAAGGATCCGGGACAGGATACGGGCCTTCGTCGAGGCGATGCCGGGAAGCCTGGAGGCGGAAGCGCTGTTCTGATACAATGCGGCTCATCAGACTTGGCATCCGTTACGAACCGGAGAGCGACCATTGTCACGCAAGCGGGGTAGGGACGCATCGGCGGGAGACCGTAGCAGGACGACCAGTGGCCCGGCGAGTCGGCCGGGCGAGCCCGCGGCCGCGAAGCCCCAGCGCGGTCCGGTAGGCTATTACTACCCGACCGTCTTCCTGACCGGCGCCGGGGTCATGGTGATCGAGCTTCTGGGCGCGCGCGTTCTGGCTCCATACTACGGCACGAGCCTCTTCGTTTGGTCGTCGCTGATCACTATCACACTCGTGGCGCTCGCCGTCGGCTACTGGCTCGGCGGCCAGATAGCGGACCGCTTGCCGAGACCGCAGATCCTCTACACGATCATCGCGCTCGCGGGCCTCGCCACCGCTCTCGTGGCCCCGCTCAGGGGCCCCGTCCTTCGCGGCACCGACGCCCTGGGCGTGCGTGCGGGCTCTCTCACGTCGGCGTTCGTCCTCTTCACTGTGCCTCTGCTGCTCCTGGGCATGGTCTCCCCGTACGCGGTCAAGCTCTCGACGCTCACGCTCGGAAAACTCGCGCGGACGGCCGGCAGGCTCTACGCGGTCTCGACCTTCGGTAGCTTCGCGGGCACGCTGAGCGCCGGCTTCATCCTCATCCCGACCTTCGAGGTGAGGACGATCCTAGTCGTCGTGTCGGGCGTGCTCGTCGCCGTCTCGCTCGTCTTCTTCGCGTTCTCCCGGCGCGTGTGGATGACCGCGGTGGTGGCGGCGCTTCTGGCGGTGGTGATCATGCTCGTCCCCGGCTCTCGCGGCATCACGGCGGCGGGCGACACGAGGCTCGTGGCCAAGCAGCCGAGCTTCTACGGCGAGATCAAGGTGGTCGAAAGAGGTCCGCTCAGGTTCATGCTGATCGACGGGGGAGTGCAGTCCGGGATCGACACGAGGAACGGCCTCTGCGCCGTACAGTACCCCTACATGATCGAGACGCTAGCCTACAGAATACGGCCGGAGGGGGAGCGCGCGCTCGTCATCGGCCTGGGCGCCGGCATCATCCCCGAGGCGATGGACCGCTGGGGCGTCGAATCGGACGTCATCGAGATCGACCCTAAGGTCGTGGCGATGGCGGAGGAGCACTTCGGGTTCGACCCGGGCGAGTACGGCGTGCGCGTCGCCGACGGCCGCCGATTCCTCGAGGATACGGAGGAGCGATACGATTACGTGGTGCTCGACGCGTTCGCTGGCGAAATGGTCCCCGTGCATCTACTCTCGGAGGAGGCGTTCGAGGCCGCGCGGGACGTGCTCAGGCCCGGCGGGCTTCTGCTTCTGAACTACGTCGGCTACAGATCCGGTCCGGGCTCCCGGGTGGCCGCTTCGATAGAGCTGTCGCTCGAGGCGGCGTTCGAGCACGTGCGCGCCTTCGAGGCCGGCGAGCCGGGGGACTACGGCGGGAACATCTTCGTGGCGTCGGAGTCGCCCCTCGAGATGGCCGTCGGCCCCGATGAGCCTCTCCCGTTCCCGGTGCACGAGGTGCTCAGCGGCACGGCGACGAGAGTCCGGCCGAGCGACCCGTCGCACGAGGGGGCGATCGTCTTCACCGATGAGCACAACCCGGTCGACCTGTGGGACATCGAGGGCCGGGAGCGCTGGCGCCGGGACACGATGGAGTTCTTCCCCGGGTGGGTGCTGCTGGGGTAGGCGGGGCGACGGCGAGCCGGTACGCCGCAGGGGACATCGGTGGCGTAGCGCCGCTTCGCGCAGGCAAACCCGTTAGACCTCTTATGAGGGGGCCCCTTGCTGCCCCCGTTCTTTTTCCCTTGACGGGTGCACATGTGTGCAGTAGCATGGTGCACAGATGGGCAGTGAGTGGCGGGCGGCCCGTGGAGCGGTTGCACGCGGCGGCGGACCGGACAGCGGGGATTCCAGGGGAGCGAACCGTGATGACCATCCGAGACGATCTCTCACCGACACAGGAAAGAATCCTCAAATACATCACCGAGACGATCCGGGACCACGACCGCTCGCCGACCATCCGCGAGATCGGGGAGGAGTTCGGCATCGCCTCGACGAACGGCGTGCGCTACCACCTCAAGGTCCTGGAGGAGCGCGGGTACATAAAGAGAGAGAAGGGCATCTCGCGCGGCATCGAGTGGCGGGAGCACCACGTGCCTTCCCCGGCGCGCGCGGGCGCGAGCGAGGTGCCGATCGTCGGCCGGGTGGCGGCGGGAGCGCCGATACTCGCGGTCGAGAACATCGAGGGGGAGCTTGCGGTCGACGAGATGTTCACGCGGTCGAAGGAGTGCTTCGCGCTTCGCGTGAACGGCGACAGCATGAGGGGCGCGGGCATCCTGGACGGGGACATCGTCGTCGTCCAGCCCCAGTCTACGGCCAGAAATGGCGAGGTGGTGGTCGCTCTGATCGACGACGATGCGACCGTCAAGACGTACATCAAAAAGAAGGGCCGGGTGGTGCTCCGACCGGAGAACGAAGAGTTCGACGACATCATCCTTGACGAGAAGAGCGGCGAGGCGAGGCTACTAGGCAAGGTCGTCGGGCTCATGCGGAAGATCTGAGAGATCGAACGGGGAAGAGGGGACCAGACTCTTCGCGGTCCGGGGATGAAGACGGCGCGGAGTCGAGGTCTCCTGGTAAACGCGGGAGACGTGACATGTCGAACGAGAGAATGGACGCCCTGAGAAGAATGGAGCCACGTTCGAAGGAGCATCGGGGGCTGTCGCTTCTGATCGCGCTTGCGACGATCGTGGTGGTGTTGGCGCTCGCGTTCGGAGTCACCGACGCGCGGGATACGAGGGCCGACCGGGCCGAGGGGAAGCTGACGCCTGTCCGCAATCTCCATGACGCCGTGCGCCGGGAGGTCACGCTCCCGCGGCCCGGCGCTGCGGGCGAGCTGTCCGTCGAGGACGCCATCGCGTCGAGAAGGTCTGTGCGTGAGTTCTCGGACGAGCCGCTGACGATCGAGCAGCTCTCGCGCCTTCTCTGGGCCGCGCAGGGCATAACCGGCGAGGGCGGGTTCAAGCGCGCGGCGCCGTCGGCCGGCGCCCTCTACCCGATGGAGATCTTCGTGGTCGCGGGGCGCGTCGAGGGCCTGACCCCGGGTGTCTACTGGTACGTGCCGTCGAGCCACACGATCAACCTCCTTAAGGCGGGAGACTACCGCGGGGAGCTCTGCGAGTGCGCGCTCTCGCAAAGCTGGATCAGGGAGGCGCCACTCTCGCTCGTCATCGCGGGCGTCTACGATCGGACGATGAAGAAGTACGACGAGAGAGGTGTCCGTTACGTTCACATCGAGGTCGGCGCCGTCGCCGAGAACGTCTATCTCCAGGCTGAGAGCCTTGGGCTCGGTACGACCCTCGTAGGCGCGTTTTCGGACGAAGACGTAAGGGGCCTTTTGAGCGCCGAGGTCTCGCCTTTGGGAATCATGCCGGTGGGGGTACAGCTTCGATGAGACAGCACACGACACCGGGTCAGCTTTGCAGGATCAAGGCGCCCAGGCCGGAGGACGAAAAGGAAGAGAGATACGAGACCGGCCCGGACGGGATGGTCAAGGACATAGGCGAGCCGGTCGCGGTCCTGGCCAGGTTCAGCAAGGGCCAGATCGACCCGCTGCGCTTTAAGTGGCACAAGCGGATCTACGACGTCGACCGGGTGAGCGGGAAATGGGAGGAGCGCGAGGGGCAGTACAAGCTCTACTACTTCGCGGTCGTGACCGACGTCGAGGACTACTACGAACTAATCTACAGCACGCGGACGATGGGCTGGACGCTCTCGAGGACCGACATGGAGTGAGGGCTGAGGAGCTACGTGGATTGAGGGCGGCTGCGGCCTTGTCGGCAGGATGACGCCTGGCGGCCCCGGCGGAGGGACGGCAGCCGGCTTCGCCCGCGGCCGGCTCTCACGAAATCGGGAGCAAACCTGAGTGCGCGAGATTTGCTCGAAATGGCTGGAGGGGGCCGGCGCGCGGGGACTCGCCGGCTCGAGGCGGAGCGCTTGTGGCGATGAGTGCGCGGGCCTCTTCCATGCCGGGAGTTGTGCGCCTTTGTGCGTTTGGCGTTTTCTGGAGGAGACGTTCTGATGTCTGGCGATGAGCTGAATGTGACATGGCGTGAGGTGCCCACGACGTTTGTCGCCGGCATCCGCTTCAAGGGGAAGCACAACGAGCTGGGAACATACATCAGGAAGCTGTCGGAATCGGTCGGCTCGCGCGCGTGCGGCCGTCCGTTCGTCCTCTACAGGGGCGGGGGCGACATGGAGGTGTGCCTGCCGGTGACGGAGCCGACCGACGACAGCATGCGCGGGAGGGACCGACAGGGCGATGGAGAGTCCGCTGGACGCGCGGGAGCGCGCGTCGGCCGCTCTGAGGATCCGAAGATCGATTTCCGGACGATCGAGGGCGGCCTCGTGATGTGCGCGCCGTTCGAGGGGGACATGTCCTCCGAGGAAACGGGCGGCGCGGTCGGACAGACGTTCGGGGAGCTCTGGCGCCTGACGGTCGAGCGGCACATCGGCGTCACCGAGGACCCGTGGCGCGAGGTCTTCATCGAGTACAACTTCGAGGGCGACGAGCTTGGCAGTGCGGCCCGCGACGAGGTGAGATACCGGTCGGAGCTTCAGGTCCCCATGCTACTTCCCAGGTGGCTCGAGCGACTGCGCGACGGGCTACTGCGGCACGCGGGCGTAACGGTCGCCCAGCACGTGATAGGCGGGAGCGACGCGCTCTCTCCCTCGTCGGACGCTTCGGAGAAGGTCGCGTGGATGAAGGGCGCGATGGCTCGTCTCGACGCGGCGGTAAGAGACGAGGGCACGCGCAGAAAGATCATGTGTGGCTGCGCCCACGTCTACCCGGCAGCCCACATAGCGAAGCTCAAGGCCGACTACGAGCGCCTGGGGAGCGTGGACGCGCTCATCGAAGATGTGGTGAACGATCCCGATAGCATGGGCGCGCCCTACTACCGCGATCCGGAGAGGGAAGGGAACGTCGTCTTCATAGACAAGGTTTCCCAGGAGCGCGAGAAGTACGAGTCGGCCGTAGACCCCGCGGAGAGGCGCGCGGCGGCCTGTCACTGCCCGGTCATAAAGGCTGCCATCCTCGCCGGCGAGAAGATATCGCCCACGTTCTGCGACTGCGGGACCGGATGGTTCAAGCCGCTCTGGGAAGCGATCGTCGAGGCGCCGGTCGAGGTCATCTGCGAGGAATCGGTCCTCCAGGGGCACGACCGCTGCAAGTTCGCCATCCATCTTCCGGAGGAATGACATGCCCGAACTGCCGGAGATAGCGTCGCGAGCCGGGGAGATGCGGAAGGCCCTCTCGGGCAGGACTATACGCGACGTCGAGCTCTTGCAGCCGAAGTGCCTGAACAAGACGCCCGCCGGAATGAAGAGGGCCCTCAAGGGCGCGACGCTCGGAGACACCGCCTATCACGGCAAATGGCTTTTCACCGAAACAACGCGAGGCCACCTCCTCATCAATCTCGGAATGGGCGGGGACATGCTTCTCGTCAGGGAGGACGAGCTGCCCGAGAAGCGGCAGGCGGTCCTGTTCTTCGACGACGGAGAGGCGCTCTCGATCCGCTTCTGGTGGTTCGGCCATGTCCACCACGTTCCGGAAGGGAAGCTCGGAACGCACAGGATGAGCGCTAAGCTCGGCCCGAACGCCCTGGACGTGACGAAGAGCGAGTTCCGGGAGCTTCTGCGCGGCAGGCACGGCGCGGCCAAGTCGTTCCTCCTCAATCAGGAGAGGATCGCGGGCATCGGGAACGCCTATTCGCACGACATCCTGTTCCTCGCGGGGCTCCATCCGGAGAGGAAGCTCGACACGCTCTCCGGGGATGAGGTCGACGGGCTCTGGCAGGCGATCCGGGACGGGCTTCTGCCCGCGCTGAGGAAGAGAGGCGCCTGGTACGAGCGCGACCTCAGAGGCAGGCGCGGCGGTTTCAGGATGGACGACATCCTCGTGGGCTACAAGGAGGGGAAGCCCTGCCCCACATGCGGCGCGGAGATAGTCAAGAAGAGGACCGGCAGCACGGCGAGTTTCTTTTGCCCTAGGTGCCAGCCGCTCAATCCCAAGAAGAAGGCTGCCGCGAAGAGGAGGGCCGCCCCGCGCGCGAGGACCAGGAAGCCCGCGGCGAAGAAGCCGGCCAAGAAGACCACCCCTAAGAAGGACACCAGGAAGCCCGCGCGCAAGACGGCGCGGCGAAGGAAGAGATAGATGCTCGGACGCCACCGCAAAGAGGCTTCGCTGTGTGAGGAGCGCGACGGGCGCATCGTGTTCCACATCGACATGGACGCCTTCTTCGCGTCGGTCGAGGTGATGTGCCGTCCTAAGCTCAGAGGTAAGCCCGTCATCGTCTGCGGCAAGCCGACCACCCGGAGCGTGGCCGCCGCGGCCTCTTACGAGGCGAGGGAGTACGGCATCCGCTCCGGCATGTCGACGGTCGAGTGCTTCCGCCGCTGCCCGCACGTCGTCGCCGTCGAGGGGAACCCCGGCCAGTACATCTATGTCTCGCTGGAACTCCTCCGCATCTACAAGGAGTTCTCGACGATCGTCGAGCCATACTCGATAGACGAGGCGTTCGTAGAGATGACCGGAACCAGGTGCACCTGGAAGAACTGCGAGGGCGTGGCGCTCGAGATCAAGGACAGGATAGGAAGACGGTTCCCCGGGCTCACGGCGTCGATCGGAGTCGGCCCCAACAAGCTGGTCGCCAAGATGTGCGGGAGCATGGAGAAGCCCGACGGCGTTACCGTCATCCGCCCCGGCGGGTTCACCGAGGTCTTCGGCGACCGGCCGGTGACCGACATCTGGGGAGTCGGGGACAAGACCAGTCTCGCCCTGTCGATGATGGGCGTCGATACCATAGAGGAGCTTGCGAGGCACCCCGTCTCGATGCTTCGCAGGCGGTTCGGCATCATGGGGGAGATCCTTCACATGATGGGGGCCGGGCGCGACGACACGCCGGTGACGCCGTACTACGAGGGCATGCCGGTGAAGTCGATGGGCCACGAGCACACGCTCCCCGCCGACACGTGGGACATCGCCGAGGCCGAGAAGGTGCTCCTGCGGCTGTGCGACCAGGTCGCGAGGAGGATGAGGAAGAAGGGCTATCTGGGTAACGTCATCTCGATGAGGCTCAGGTTCAGCGACTTCGACAGCGTGGGCCGCCAGAAGAAGATCGACTTCTACACCGACGAGGAACGGACCATATACAAGGTGGCGCGGGAGCTGATGCACAGGCACTGGAGGCCGGGGCACTCGATCAGGCTGGTGGGCGTGAACTGCTCAGGTCTCGTCAAGGTGCCGGAGGCCGTGCAGGTCGACCTCTTCCGCCAGAAGGAGGAGGTCTCGCACAGGAAGCTCCTTGCGGCGGTCGATGCGATCAAGGACAAGTTCGGGGAGAGCGCCATAACGCGAGCGCGGCTCGTCTCACTGAATCGAAGAATGTGGGACGCGGGCAGGCGCGTCTCGGAGCCCAGGTTCCAGAAGATGTCGCTAGGCTCGACGGAGCGGCAGTACCACTCGATCATGGCCGGGTTCCACGACAACAAGGCCAACGTAGACACCAGGCCGCTCCCGCCGGGGCTGTCATCGAGCCCGTTCGACATGCTGAGGCATCAGGACGTCGAGGACAAGGCCAGGAGATAGTGAACGTGAGACCCCAGGAGAACCCGCAGGAAGAGCTCTTTCCCGATCTGCCGCGATCGGGCAACGGCGCTCTGGCCGATTCGAACGGAGCGTACGACAGCAGTCCCGTTCCGCCCAACGTGCGCGAGCTGGGACGCCACGGGCGCATCAGGCTGGGAACGTCCGGGTACAGCTTCGCCGACTGGGTCGGCACCTTCTATCCTGAGGGCACGCCCCGGAACCGGATGCTCGAGGAGTACGTCAGGCACTTCGACGTGGTCGAGATCAACTCGAGCTACTACCGAATTCCCGAATCCAGGATGTTCGCGCGCATGGAGGAGAAGACGCCGGACGGGTTCGAGTTCGTCGTCAAGCTCTTCAAGGGCATGACGCACGAGATCGAGGACGACGCGACGATGTACCGAGCGTTCGCCGAGTCGGTGCTCCCCCTCAAGGAGGCCGGGAAATTCGGCGGGTACCTCGCGCAGTTCCCGTGGGGCTTCAAGAACACGCCGGAGGCGCGCGATCACCTCTGCGAGCTGAGAAGCCGGTTCGGCGACGATCCGGTCTTCATCGAGTTCAGGCACAACTCCTGGATCCGCCCCGAGACGTTCGATCTTCTGAGAGCGGAAGGGCTCGGTTACTGCTCCGTCGATGAGCCCGACCTCAAGGGCCTCGTCCCGTCTCTCGTGGACGCGACGACGCCCGTGGGATATGTGCGGCTCCACGGCCGTAACGCGAAGAACTGGTGGGGCCGAGGCGGCGGGGACCGATACGACTACGACTACAGCGCTGAAGAGCTCTCCGAATGGAAGAACAAGCTCCTGACCCTTGAGGAGAAGGTCCAGAAGGTCTACGCTTTCTTCAACAACTGCCACGCCGGCCACGCGGCCAGAAACGCCGAGCTGATGCTGGAACTCCTTGGAGACGAGCTGGGCGAGCGCCGTTGACCGCGGGCGGCGCGCGGGAGTCGACTCCGAGAGGGATCGTTCGCCTCCCCGACGAGGGTGGTTGTTTCAGGGAACAGGGAGTTGCACGGTCGGAGGGGAGGCGCCATGGGGAAGGTAGACCTCAAGCTACTCGGATACTGCGGAATCTACTGTGCCCGGTGCGACATCTACCGGGCCTGCAAGGACGGTGACAAGCCCAGACAGCAGGCGATCGCGGACTGGCTCAACGAGCACATGGACGCCGACTGCACGGCCGAGCAGATCAGCTGCAGCGGCTGCAAAGGCCCGCTCGACGACCATTGGAGCGTGGGATGCAAGGTGCGCCAGTGTGCGTCCAAGCGGGGCGTCACGACGTGCGTCGAGTGTGAGGAGTACGGCTCGTGCGAGACGCTCGAGAGCTTCTACCGCGGCGGCGACTACGAGAGCGCGCGGGCCACTCTCGAGCGCATCAGCAGGATCGGCCTCGACGCGTGGGTGGCCGAGCAGGAGGACTGATCCCTTGGCCGCCTTGCTGGCAGTTGCTCTGGCCGCCTTCTGGCCCTGCCTGTTCTCCGGCGGAGAGGCCCGGGGGGCCGCCGGCACGGTCGATGCGGTCACGGTTCAGAGCTCAGGCCGGTCCCGCGCCGGAGTCGCGCTCTCTACCCCGCCCGAAAGCGAGGCTCCGGCTCGTGCGGGGACCGCGCTGTCCGGCCCGCCCGAGAGCGCCGAGCCTGAAGCGCGTTACGTCATATACCTTCACGGCGCCATCCTCGAGACGGAGGGCGCCGAGGCGGTTCATCCGAGGTTCGGACGATACGAGTACCACTCCATCCTCGACTCCCTGGCGTCCCGCGGCGCGGTCGTGCTGAGCGAGCTCCGCGGGGCGGGCACCGACGGGGAGGCGTACGCGACGACGGTCGAGGGGTGGGTCGACAGCTTGGCTTCCCTTGGCGTGCCGCCCGACCACGTGACGGTGCTGGGCTTTTCCAAGGGCGGCGGGATCGCGATGCGCGCGTGCTCGCTCATAGCCGACGAACGCGTGAACTACGTCTTCATGGCGTGCTGCCCGAGGGGTATGACGGAGTGGCCGGAGCCCGCTTTCAGGGGGCGGATACTCTCGATATACGAGGCGAGCGACGCATTCGCGGGCTCGTGCCGGGGAGCGGTCCTTGGCGGTCCGGGTCGGGCGGCTGACGGTGCTTTCGGTGTCGTCTTCCGGGAGATCGAGGTAGACACGGGACGGGAGCACGGCGCGTTCTACAGGCCGATTCCGGAGTGGCTGGATCCGGCGGTGGCCTGGGTGATGGGAGAGGAGCCTGAGTGAGGATGCGGCGCGCTGCGCGCGGCGGCCGGAAGGCCTGTCGACTACGGCCTTGCGGTGCTCCACCCAAGGTCGCGCGAACGGGAGCCGCGGCGGAACGCTTGTGGAACAGGAGGACGACATATGAGCGGTTTCGACGCCCAGATCACGTTCTGCTACACGCGGGATCTCGACACCACCGCTGAGTTCTACGAGAGCGTGCTGGGGCTCCCGCTCGTACTCGATCAGGGCGGGTGCCGCATCTACCGCGCGGCGTCCGGGGCCTACCTGGGATTCTGCGAGAAAGAGAAGACCGCGCGCCCGGAGGGCGTGATCCTGACCCTCGTCACCGAGCACGTGGACGGCTGGCACGAGCGCCTCAAGGCCGCCGGCGTCGAGTTCGAAAAAGCCCCTGCCCTGAACCCCGAGTACAAGATCTACCACTGCTTCCTCAAGGACCCGAACGGCTACGTCATCGAGATACAGCGCTTCGAGGACCCCCGGTGGCCCACGGCATGACCATCAGCGACTTCCTCGACAGGATCCAGCGAGACGGGGACTACGCGGGCCAGATCGCGCACATCGAGATCGTCCCGGAGCGCGACGCCGTCTACGGTGAGCTCTCGTCGCCTCTGCCCGGCCCGCTGGGGGATGCTCTGTCTCAGGCGGGGATAGAGCGGCTCTATTCCCACCAGGTGGCGGCCATCGACGCCGTCCGAGCGGGGCGCAACGTCGTCGTGGTCACCGGCACAGCGTCGGGGAAGACCCTCTGCTACAACGTCCCGGTGCTAGAGCGGCTGCTCGACGATCCGAGCGCGAAGGCGCTCTATCTCTTTCCAACCAAGGCGCTCGCCCAGGACCAGCTCAAGGCCCTCACGAGGCTGGCTCAGCTCGACCCCGCCCTCGCCGGACTCGTCCGAGCGGGCACGTACGACGGCGACACGACGCGACACACGCGCCGCAAGCTCCGGGACGAGGGCAACGTGATCCTCTCGAACCCGGACATGCTGCACGCGGGGATCCTGCCCTATCACGCTAAGTGGAACCGGTTCCTCAAGGACCTCCGATACGTCGGCGTAGACGAGATCCACACGTACCGGGGGATCTTCGGTTCGAACGTCGCCAACGTGCTACGGAGGCTCCGCAGAGTTTGCAAGCACTACGGCTCGGACCCGCAGTTCATCTGCTCGAGCGCGACGATCGCGAACCCCCGCGAGCTCGCCGAACGCCTGGTCGGCGAGGAGTTCGACGTCGTCGACGAGGACGGAAGCCCCAGGGGTAGAAAGCACTTCGTTCTCTGGAACCCTCCCTACCTCGACGATACGAAGATGGAGCGCAGAAGCTCGAACGTCGAGGGACACTGGCTCATGG
>WJLY01000259.1 GCA_014728245.1 Candidatus Effluviviaceae Genus IV sp. | reverse complement strand
TCCGCCAGCGTCGACAGCCTCTCGTCCTTCCTCATCTCCATCCGGGAACATTCGGGTGGCGCGTCTACCGACGTCGCCGGAGACCACGCGCCCTCCGCGAAGGAGGGCGGACGCTCCTCCAGGACGCCCTTGGGGAGCATCTCGGGAACGACCCTGCCCGTCATGCCCTCCGGGATCGAGAGTCCGAGAGCCGCCAGAACGGTCGGAGCGAGGTCGGTCGTGGTCGCTGAGATCGACTCTCCCCCTCGTCCCACCAGGTGAGGCCCGCGCACGAGCAGCACGCCGGGCGGTCCCAGCCCGTGGCCGCCGGTCGCGGGGGGCGAGTCGACCGAGGGATGCATCCCGTAGGCGGACATGAGGATGAAGATGGTGCCGTCGTCGGCCAGGCGAAGGAGCCTCGCTGTCGCATTGTCTATGAAACTGTAGTAGTCGGGCACCACGTCCTCGCACCCGCCCGGCTCCAGTTCCAGGTCCTCGAAGTAGTCGGGCATGGCGGCCGCCAGGAACCGGTGTCCGGCCGTGTCGAGCCCGCCCAGGTAGACCATAGAGAGATCAGGCTCGCGCTCGGCGATCACAGGCCCGGCGACGTCGAGCGTGATCCTGTCGGCCAGATAGCCCCACCTCACGCCGTTCAGCGCCTCGTCGGTCGACTGATCGCCGCAGCTTCCCTCGTGGACGTCGTCGGCGAACTCCTGCCGCACGGTCTCCAGGTTGCGCCTGACCGCGGCGTCGATCTCGTCCGCGAGACCGATCTCTCCGGCCTGCCCGGGAGCGGCTTCGAAGAGCGCGGGAGCGAGCGAGACGGCGTGGAACCCGGCCTCCGGCGTGTACGGCGCCACGATACCCGGCTCGCCCTCGGCGACGGGCCAGGCGGCCGGCCATCCTATTGCCACGGCCTCGCCCCCCTGCTCGTTCACCAGGCGGGCGAGCTCGGGAACGACGCCGAACAGTCTGGGGGCGCCCTCCATGCCGACCATGTCCGATTCCCGCTCCTCGAGGGGCGCGCCCCTGGCGACGAGCGTCCATCCGACGTGCGGGACGACCGGGCGGTCGGCCTCAATCTCTCCCGTGACGGCCGATCTCAGTATCCTGTTTATGTGTGGAAGCCGGCCCGCCTCCGCGTACTCCCCGAGCAGGAACCAGTCGAGGCCGTCGACCGCGAGCACGATGACCTTGAGCCCGGTGTTCGGCCCGGCGGGCCTTCGGGGCCCGGGCTCCCACATGAGAACGGCCGCGAGGAGCACGATCGAGAGACCGAGAACCGCCAGCAGTACTGCACGTCGTGGTGTCATTCGACGCAAGACTCCCAGTTTGTGTGTTGTCGCCTTGGCGCAGAGTTAGTAAGCTATTTAGCATGCCCAAAAGCAGCCAGTCAAGGAGAACGTCGCGCTCAGGTGGCCGCGCCGCTTCGTCCGCGTCCGGGAAGCTCGTGGTCCGGGGCGCGGCCGAGCATAACCTCAAGGGCTTCGACCTGGAGATCCCGAGGGATGCTCTCGTGGTGATCACGGGCCTTTCCGGCTCCGGGAAGTCCTCGCTCGCCTTCGACACGATCTACGCCGAGGGACAGCGGCGCTACGTGGAGTCGCTGTCCGCGTACGCGCGCCAGTTTCTCTCGCAGATGCAGAAGCCCAGGGTGGAGCAGATCGACGGGCTCTCTCCGGCGATCTCTATCGAGCAGCGCAGCGCCTCCAGGAACCCCCGGTCGACCGTGGGTACGGCGACCGAGATCTACGATTATCTGCGCCTCCTCTACGCGCGCGTCGGGAAGGCGCACTGCCACCTGTGCGGGCGGGAGATCACGAGCCTGACCGTCGACCAGATGGCGGACGCCGTGCTGTCCGAATACGAGGGCGGCAGGATCCAGGTGCTTGCGCCGGTCGTGCGGGGCAAGAAGGGACAGCACAAGGGGATTCTGTCCGGGCTCGAGAAGAACGGGTTCGTGCGCGTGCGGGTCGACGGTGAGGTCACGGAGCTGGCAGATGTGGGCAAGCTCAGGAAGAACAGCAAGCACACCATAGAGGTCGTGGTGGACAGGTTGGTGGCCCGCGGGGAGGCCAGACAGCGGCTGGTGGACTCCATCGAGACCGCGCTCGAGCTCACCGAAGGGCTGGTGCTCATCGTGCACGGCAAGGACGAGGCGCTTCTGAGCGCTACCGCCAGCTGTCCGCAGTGCGGAGTCGGCCTGGGGGAACTCGCGCCGCGCATGTTCTCGTTCAACAGCCCCTACGGCGCCTGCCCGGAGTGCGGTGGACTGGGTACCAGAATGCGCGTCGAGCCGGAGCTAGTCGTCCCCGATCCCGCGCTGTCGCTGCGAGAGGGCGCCGTGTCGTGCTGGCCCGACCTCGCGACCGGCTGGGCCAGGCACAAGCTCGACGCGCTCTCGGAGTACTTCGGTTTCGATCTTCTGACTCCATTCGAGGAACTCGAGCCGCGCGTGCAGGAGGTCCTGCTGCACGGCTCGGGAGACGAGAAGATAGATTTCCGGATCGAGTTCGAGAAGGGTAAGTGGGAATACACGGGGGGGTTCGAGGGCGCCATTCCGAACCTGGAGAGAAGGTACAGGGAGACGAAGTCCGAGAACGTCCGCAAGTGGATCGAGGGCTTCATGGCTGTCGATCTGTGCCCGGCCTGCGGCGGGGCCCGGCTGCGGCCGGAGGCGCTGGCGGTGACCGTAGGGGATCTCTCGATAAGCGAGGTGACGGCCAAGTCGGTCAAGAACGCGCTTCTCTTCTTCGGCGAGCTGGCGCTCGGCGGTTCCGACCGGAAGATCGCCAGGGAGATCCTCAAGGAGATCAGGGAGCGCTTGAGCTTCCTGTCGGACGTCGGCCTCGACTACCTCACTCTCGACAGGTCCTCGGGCACGCTCTCCGGGGGAGAGGCTCAGCGCATAAGGCTGGCCACGCAGATCGGGACCCGGCTCGTAGGCGTTCTGTACATACTGGACGAACCATCGATCGGACTTCATCAGCACGACAACGCGAAGCTGCTGCGCACGCTGACCGCGCTGCGCGACATAGGGAACACGGTCATCGTAGTCGAGCACGACGAGGAGACGATCCGTACGGCGGACTGGGTCGTCGACCTGGGCCCCGGCGCCGGCCGCGAGGGGGGCTACGTAGTGGCCAGCTGCCCGCCCGACCGGCTCGAGAGCGTGGAGGACTCGATGACCGGCAAGTACCTGTCGGGCGAGATGAACATAGAACTGCCCGAAGAGAGGCGGCCTCACGAGAACGGCAGGCTGTCGGTGATAGGCGCCGCGGAGAACAACCTCGCGGCCATCGACGTGCACTTCCCTCTCGGCACGCTCACATGCGTGACCGGAGTGTCCGGCTCAGGCAAGAGCACGCTCGTCTCGGACATACTCTATCGCGCGCTCTCAGAGTGGTTCTACCGTTCCCGCAAGATCCCCGGCAAGTTCGACCGAATCGAGGGCATCAAGCAGATAGACAAGGTAGTGAACATCAGCCAGTCGCCCATCGGCAGGACGCCCAGGTCCAATCCCGCGACCTACACCGGGACGTTCGTTC
>WJLY01000258.1 GCA_014728245.1 Candidatus Effluviviaceae Genus IV sp. | reverse complement strand
CTTCCTGAATGGCCGCCACGGTCGATCCCTCGCAAGCCGCCACGAATCTGACAGCGTCCCCGTAGCGCGACGGGTCGTCGACCTCCGCGCCGCGGCCGGGAAGGCCGGTCCTGAGGAGCGAGACGTCGCTCTGGAGCGACATGGCCACGACGGAGCGCGGAGCCTCCAGTGGCCGCTCCAGGACGATCGTGCCCGGCTCCGGCCTCTCCGCGCCTCCCACGCGAATGGCTATGCCCACCTGCTCCGCGAATCTGACGGCCTCTTCCTTCAGCACGGTCGCTCCGTACCTCGCCAGCTCCGCCATGTCTCCGTAACCGATCTCCTCGATTCTCTTCGCGCCGGGCACCAGGCGGGGGTCGGCGGTGTAGACGCCGTCGACGTCGGTGAGGATGTCGCAGCGCTCGGCGCCCAGCGCCGCGGCGAGCGCGACGGCGGTCGTGTCCGACCCGCCGCGCCCCAAGGTCGTGACCTCCTTGTCCGTGCTGACTCCCTGGAAGCCTCCCACCACGACGACCGATCCTCTCTCGAGCTCCCTGACCAGCCTGTGCGGCCTGACCTCGAGTATTCTGGCGTTCGTGTGTCTCGTATCCGTGATGATGCCGACCTGGGAGCCGGTGAAAGAGACCGCGCGGCAGCCGAGCGAGTTGAGCGCGATCGAGAGGAGCGACATGGATATCCTCTCGCCCGCGGTCACCAGCATGTCGAGTTCTCGCTGGGCGGGCTCCGGCGTGATCGACCTGGCGTCTCTGAGCAGAGAGTCGGTCATGCGGCCCTGCGCCGAGACGACCACCACCAGGTCGTTTCCCCGGGCGCGCAGTCCGGCCACGCGCTCCGCGACCTTCATCACCTTGTCGAGATCCTCGACCGAAGAGCCGCCGTATTTCTGTACGAGAACCGCCATGCCTCCTCCCGCCGAGCGCAAGGGTAACCGTGTATCACATCCCGACAGACGGGTCAACTCGGGGCCTGCTTCGCGGGCCGGGGAGCCCCGCGGCGGCGGACTGTTGACACGGGCTCTCGTCCGCGGCTAGGCTTCCTGAGCCGGCGGGGTGCCGGCGCTTCGCGGGGGAGGAACCATGGCAGAAAAGCACGACCTCACGGTCATAGGAGGAGGGCCCGGTGGCTACGTCGCCGCGCTGAGGGCCGCGCAGCTCGGGCTCGACGTGGCGCTGGTCGAGAAGGCCGAGCTGGGAGGTGTCTGTCTGAACTGGGGATGCATTCCGACCAAGGCCCTTCTCACGAGCGCTGCCGCCGCCGAGCTCGCGCGGGGCGCGGATGAGCTGGGCGTCGCGGTGGGAAGCGTAGCGATCGACGCCGGCGCCGTCTTCGCTCGCAAGGACCGCATCGTCGAAAGGCTGCGTGGCGGAGTGGAGACGCTGCTCGGGAAGAGGGGGATCGCGGTGCGCGCCGGCGAGGCGAGGATCGTGGAGCCCGGGGTCGTCCTCGTCTCCGCTCCCGATGGCTCTGTCACTCTGGAGTCCCGGAACGTGATCGTTGCGACCGGCTCGGCGCCCATCGTCCCGGATACGATGCCGCGCGACGGGCGGGTCGTGTTGACCAGCCGCGACGCGCTCTCGCGCCCCGATCTGCCGGACAGTGTGGTCGTCATCGGCGCGGGGGCGGTCGGCTGCGAGTTCGCCGCGTTCTACTCGGGCATGGGGGTCGAGGTGACGCTCGTGGAGATGATGCCGGAGCTTCTGCCGGGTGAGGACGTGAGCGCGGCCAGATTGCTGAGGCAAAGCTTCAGGAAGCGCGGCGTGGACGTCCGGCTGAAGTCGGCCGTCGAGAAGATCGAGGTGTCGGACGGCCGCGCTACGACGATCCTGTCGACGGACGACGCGTTGGATTCGGAGACGGTCCTCCTCGCGCTGGGACGGAGGGCCGCGGTAGAGGAGGCCGGACTGCGCGAGCTGGGCGCCGATGTGGACGGCGGCGCCGTCGTGGTCGATGACAGGATGCTCACCTCGGTGGAACGTACGTACGCCATCGGCGACGTCGTCGGCGGATGGATGCTCGCCCATGTGGCTTCGAGGGAAGGCATCGTCGCCGCACACCAGGCGGCGGGAAGAGACGTCAGGATCGACTACCGCGCGGTTCCGCGCTGCGCCTTCACGACGCCCGAGATCGCGAGCGTGGGGATGAGCGAGGCGGACGCGAGGTCGGACGGCCTGGAGGTCATGACCGGCAGGTTCCCGTTCTCGGCTTCCGGAAAGGCGGTCGCCTCCGGCGAGGGGAACGGCTTCGTGAAGGTCGTGGCGCGCGCCTCCGACGGGGAGGTGCTGGGCGGAGTGATCGTCGGGCCCCACGCGAGCGATCTCATCCACGAGGTGGCGCTGGCGGTCGAGGCGCGTCTCTCGTGGGAGCGCGTTGCCGAGATGATCCACACGCACCCGACGCTGTCCGAGGCGGTCTGCGAGGCCTTCGAGGCGGTGGGGGGACTCAGCATACACTCGGGTTGACGCGGAGTCGCGAGAACGCCGCGCCCCGGCAGCGGGACGCGGCGTTCTCGCGTTTCTTCTCAGGTCGGACCGCGGCTTCCGACTCGCTCAGCCGGAGCAGTCTCTCAGTCCAGGCAGTCGTCCGTCTGGAGCATCCGTGTGCGGGAGTCGAAGTCCAGGAGCCTGACCACGAAGTCGGTGATCGGGTCGAGCGTCTCCCTCGGGACGCAGTCGCTGTAGAGACCGTTCTGGATCGCGGCCATGCTCTCCTTCAGGATGACGTTCTCCATTACGAGCGCGTCGTCCGGCGGCACGAACCACATGTCGACCGTGACGTCCCTTCCGTAGTCGATAAGCTCCACGATCTCGAAGCTACCGTCCGGAGAGGTCATGACCTCGGTCACCAGGAGACCGCCGATGTAGAGCTTGGCGGCCACGTCTCCGAGCGGCTTCCCGTCCTGCCCGACGCAGAGGCCCGAGATGGTAGTCTCGCTCGTGCCCGCGAAGCCCGTCTGCGCCGACAGCCTTCCCGAGGTTCCGGTCGTAGGAGGCGGAGGGTCGGTCGTCGGCGCGGCGGCCACGAGCGAAGCGCAGACCGCCACGAGCGCGATCACTGCCCAGATAGTCCTCATCTTCCCGATACCTTCCTTCCTGCATGAAGCCTGTTCTCATCTCAACCAAGAACCTAGCAGCTGGCCGAGACCGATGTCAACGCGAAAAGCGGATCGGCCATGCCCCGGGACCGCCCGCGGGCGGCGGCGTCCGTCCGCGCGGCGGACGTCTCACATCGTCCGCCGACTTGTTGGCCCGGATGGCCGGTGCTATACTCTGCGGGCATGAGACCCTACCGTTTCGTTCCCCCGGCTCTCGCGCTCGCCGTGGCCGGCGTGCTCGCCTGTCTCTCGCCCGGTTGCGCGCATGCGGTCGGCAGCGTCAGCACCGTGGCTGCACGGCCCCTGGGCATGGGCGGAGCGTTCGTGGCGATCGAGGACGAGGCCGCGGCGGCCGCGTGGAACCCCGCGGCCTTCCTTCCCCGCCAGTGTCGCCGCAGGGGCGGTTTTCGATTCCACGTCAACGTCCTGGGGGCACCGGCGATCGCGAGGGAGACGGGCCTTCTGGGCGGGGACGAGACGGACGAATTCGACCGGCTCTCAGGTCTTGAGAGGCTGGGGATCGCCGTGGGCGGCGCACTCAAGTCGATCGGCTACAGGCGCGGCGGGTTCGCCTGCGGAGTGCTGCTTCTGGAAGAGCACCTCTGGCCGGCGGGACTTGAAGAGTCGAGGGGGCTGGCCGACGCGAGCGACCTGCTGGACGGCTACTACTCCACGCTCTGCGTGACGTTCCGACTGGGCTCGAGCGTCTCCATAGGAGCCGCCGAGACCCTTTTCGCCCGATTCGACGAGAGCGGGGAGAGGCGCTTCGGCGTCGGTCGTTCGTACGGCGCGCTCCTGAGGCCCAACGATGAGGTCTCGGTGGGCCTCGTCTACGTGGACGTCCCGAAGGCCTACGACCACTTCAGGAGGCAACTCGAGGGCCTGGCGCCGAGAACGATGAACGCCGGACTGGCCTGGAGGCCGCGGAAGAGCCTGGTGCTGACTTTCGACCTCCGGGACATGGCCGAGAAACACGACGACACGGCGCTCAAGCCGCGCTTCGGGTTCGAGTGGAACCTGTGGGGCAAGGGGGCCGTGCGCGCCGGTCACTATCGTGAAGAAAGGGCGGGTGCGGACGTCTTGTCAGTGGGAGTCGGCGCGATCCCGATGGAGAGCTGCGGCGTGGGAGCCGTCGAGGGGCGCGCGGACGCCTACGTGCTCAACTACGCGGCGCTCCTCTCCGAGGCGGTGGGGCCGAGACATCTTCTCTCGGTCATGCTCCACTTCTGAGTTCCCGGTGGTCCGGACGGGCGGGGGTTTCCGCTTGACATCCGGCCGATGCGGCGTTGTATCCTCCTCAGAACCGTCGGTTCCTGTTGAGGCGGGCTCAATACCGGCACGGGGGTAGTCTCGCATGATGAGTTCGAGGGCGGCGTCTCAGGCGTTGCTGGCTGTCATCCTGCTTGCGGCATTCTGCGCGGTCGCCTGCGCCGACGTCACAGGTCTCGGCGCTTTCCCGAATCCGTTCTCACCAAATGGTGACGGCGTCTATGACACGGTGGAGATATCCTATACTCTGACCGAGGCCGACTCCGTGGAGGCCGATATCGCCGACTCGCTCGGAGCGGTAGTCAGAAATCTGAACGCGGGCGACTGGGACCAGGAAGCCGGTCCGCACAGCTACGTCTGGGACGGGCTGGACGACTCCACTGAGCAGCAGCCGGACGGCCGCTACACGCTGACGGTCGCCACGGCATCGGGCGACACGGCCGGTCTCTCCCTTGTGCTCGACAGAACAGCGCCCGAGATTCGCGGGTTGCTGGTCTCGCCCAGCAGGTTCACGCCGGACGGGGACGGCGTGTCCGACAGCACCCTGGTCGAGTTCACGCTCAGGTCGATCGAGCCGACCGACCGCTTCTGGGTCGAGGTGACCGATCCGGGCGATGAGTCGACGCTGGTGCTCCTGACGGGGACCGCTCTCGAGTCGGTGAGCGTCTTCTGGACCGGCGACGACCAGGAGGGCGAGGCCGCCGCCGACACGGTCTACACCGTGAACGCGCGCACGGTCGACGCTGCGGGCAACGAGGACGTCGAGGAGACGATGGTAGATCTCGACGTCGATCCGCCGGCCCTTTTCGCGATGTACTCGCCCGATCCGGACACAACGGAGATCCGCGTCGCGGCGTCCGCCGAGACGACGGTCGTAGGGAGCGCGTACGACAGAGCGGGGGTCGCCTACGTGATGTTCTCCCTGGACGGCGGCGAGACGTGGACGAGCCCCGGGGCCTCGAGGAGCGCGCGCGACGGAACCTACCTCTCCTGGTCCGGCCCGGTAGCGTGCGAGGCGTGTACGCTCGGCGTGAGAGACGACACGACCGCGGTGCTCGTAAGGGGACACGACGCAACGCTCACCGAGGACGGGCTGGGTCACTACAACACCGAATCTTCTGACCCTCCGGTTCTCTCGTTCGACGTCGTCTTCGACGTCGCCGGGCCCGTGCACGTGTCGTCCTACACGGACGACGACGACGCGACCTACGAGAACGGCCAGGAGATATCGATCACGTCATTCTGGGACGCGGAGGGGTATACGATCGAGGCGGATTTCAGCAGCGTCGACAGCGCCGTCGACAGCCTGTTCGACATGACCGACGTGCTGTGGGAGGACAAGGGCGACGGGCGCTACTCGATCGACTACACCGCGTCGGCGGGCAACTCCCTCGTTCCGGTGGTGGACGCTGCGGTGGCGATCCGCGCGACCGATCCGTTCGGCCGGGCTGTTACTGACACCACCGTCACGGTTACCGTGATAGAGTCGGCCGACGACGGCGTGACCGGGCTCTCGGTCGACAGAAACTCGTTCGACCCGACCGAGTCGGAAGAGGTAACGATCGCGCTCGGGGAAGGAGCCGGCGGAGCGACGGTCGACATATATAACCTCGCGGGAACGCTCGTCCGGACGCTCGAAGCGGGGTCGGCGGACGCGGTTCCGTGGAACGGGCGGAACGACTCCGGCGAGGTTGCCGCGAGCGGAGTCTATTTCCTTCACATCACGACCAGCGCCGGCGACGCGACCCTTACGGTGGCGATCGTCAAGTAGAAACTGGAGGTCGAAAGATGAGGTCAGACCGATTCGCTGCGATGCTTGCGCTTCCGCTCATCCTTCTGGCGGCCGTCTGTTGCTCCGCTCAGGGGACGTCCGGCTCGCAGTTTCTGGGGATCGGTATAGGCGCTCGCGCGATGGGCATGGGAGGTGCCACGGTATCGCTCAACGATGACGGGACCGCGCTCTTCTGGAACCCCGCCGGGCTGACCCAGGTGAGGGGGCACCGTTTCAGCGTGTCGCACATCGAGTGGCTGGCCGACGCGACCTACCAGTCGGCGGGATACGCGATGCCCTTCGGAGACGAGGGGGCCCTGGGCTTCTCGATCGAGCAGGGCTCCGTGGAGTGGGACAACACGGGAGAGGGGATGTTCGACGCGGGCGACTTCTCGGCCGCGGTCGGATATGGTCGCAGGCTGCGACCCAACCTGGGCGTGGGGGGAGGCCTGCGGTACATTTCGAGCACGCTGGGCGACGACTCGGCCCGGTCGTACGGCGTCGACTTGGGCGTCGCCTACCGTCTGTCGCCCGACCTGCTGCTCGGCGCGGCGGTGAGGAATGTCGGCCCGGGGCTGACGTTCCGCGACGAGGGCGATCCTCTGCCCACCACGCTGGCCGTCGGGGGCGCGTACCGCTGGAACGACATCACTGTGGCGCTCGACCTGGAGAAGCAGAACGACCTCGACACGGCCGCCCGCATGGGCGCGGAGTACTCCCCGTTCGACGTGCTGGCGTTGAGGGGCGGGTACGTGTCGGGCAGCGAGTCGGCCCTCGGGAGTCTCACCGCGGGGCTGGGGCTCCGCTGGGACGCGAGCTGGGCGTTCGACTACGCCTACAGGTCCTCGGAGCTGGGCGGCACGCACCAGGTGTCACTCTCCGCGGGCTTCGGCGAAGCCGCGGGCCTTTCCGCGCCCGCGGCCGCGCGCGAGGCCGTACCCGTCGAGGCCGTTCCGAAATCGAACATGACCGTGCTCGCGGACCTCACGAGAGAAGTCGTCACGGAGGCCGTGGAACGGATGGGCCTTCCCGAGGGGTCGGAGCTGCGCATCGTGCAGGGAGAGCAGAACGACGCCAGCTGGCTCGTCCACTCGGTGATACTCGAGGAGCTGACGTCGAGGGGACACGTGGTGATGGCGAGCGGCAGCGACGCAACCGGGTCCGAGCGTCCGAGGTTCGAGGTCTGGTACAAGATCATCACTTGTCAGACGACGATACCCCGTTCCTGGCGGGAGTGGGTGGTCGGCCCTCGGAAGGTGGAGCGCAAGTCGCGCTGCGACATCCACTTCAGGCTGTCGGACGAGAACTCCGCGGTCGTGTGGGCCGGGAACGTGGAGCGCGAGAGACGGGAGATCATCCGAGGTGATCGGCTGAGCGAACTGGCCACGCCCGGCCAGCCGTTCGTGTCGCCCGAGGTAGCGGCGGAAGGCTGGGACAAGATGCTCGAGCCGGTGGTCGTAGCGGGAATCGTCGGCGGACTCATCTACCTGTTCTACACGAGCAGGTCGACCGACTAGTCGTTCGTCCGGGCGATACCGCCCAACGCACGTGAGGTATCAATGACTCGAACATCGCTTCTGTCCGCGACGCTGACGGTTCTGCTCGCGCTGGTCATGTGGGGATGCTCTCCCATGCCGAAGTTCGAGGAGCTGACCGTTTCGGAGACGTACGACGTAGGCGCCGCGGCGCTGGATGACGGCGATCTGCTGGTCGCGACCGAGGCGTTCCGGAGGATCACGGACGACTCGCCGATGCACGAGCTCGCCGCCGACGCGCTGCTGGGTCTGGCCGACACGCACCGACAGCTCGGCGACTACGCGTCCGCGGAAGAAGCCTACAGGCGTTTGACGATCGAGTATCCTCGGTCTCCTCTCGTTGCCGAGGCGGAGTACAAGCTGGGCCTGTCCTACTACGAGCAGTCGCCGCCCGCGGCGCTCGACCAGCAGATGACGCGCAGGGCGATACGGCAGCTTCGTTCGTTTACCGAGGACCACCCCGACAGCCCGTTCGTCCGGGACGCCGTTGAGAAGATGGACGAGCTTCGTTCCAGGCTGGCCAAGAAGGACTACGACAACGGGCTTCTGTACCTCACGCTCGAGAGTCCCGACGCGGCACGGGTCTACTTCGAGGCGGTCGCGGAGGACTACCCCGACACCGTCTGGGCCCGACGAGCGCTCCTGGAGGTCGCGCGCATACACAGAAGGGCGGGGTCCGCGG
>WJLY01000030.1 GCA_014728245.1 Candidatus Effluviviaceae Genus IV sp. | reverse complement strand
TCGCCCGTGCCGTTGTCGTTGCGGATGATGTCGATCGTGTTCTGGATGTTCACGCGCCCGAACCCGAACTGGTAGTCGGGCCCCGTGCTTCCGAAGTCCTCGGCACCCTGTATGAGGAGAGCCTTGACGGTCGACGGCCACGCCTCGCCGCCGAACTTGTCCATGTAGTCTTCCTGCGTGAGCACGACTGAACCCGAGACCGCGGGGCAGGAGTAGGAGGTCCCGCAGCCGGAACTGGAGTAGCCGTTGCTGGTGTTCGTGGTCGTGATGCCGGCCGAACTCTTGCAGCCGGGCGCGACGATGTCGGGTTTGGTCCGCCCGTCGAGCGTCGGTCCCATGCTGCTGTACCAGCTCAGGTCATCCGTGTCGGCGTTGTTGCTGCCCACGACGATCGTGTTCTTCGCGGTAGAGCCGGGACCGGGAACCGTACCGTACGGGAAGTCCGGCAGGTCGCCGGAGCACGAAGAGCAGTCGCCGTCGTTCCCGGCAGAGAAGACGACGGTCAGACGCTTACCCTGACTCCCGGAAACGATCTTGTCGTAGTTCTGGCTCCAGTCGTCATACGTACCGTAGTAGTAGCAATAGTCAGGGCAAAGCCCCCACCCCCACGAGTTCGACGACACGACGATGTCGTAGGTCGAGATGGCGTCGCTCGTCTCGCTGTCCATGTCCGGGATGTCGTTCGGCCAGCTGTACGAGGCCAGGTTGCAGTCGTCCGCCACGCCCCTCCACTGGTATGGGTAACCCCCCTGCGACTGGCTGCGCGAGCCGTCGCCCGCCAGCATGCCGGCGCATGCCGTCGGATGCGAACCCGTGCCCGATCCGTCAGCAACAACGAGCCTGCCGGCGAAGTCGTCATGGTCGGTGCAGACGGAACCGTTGTCCCACATGGCGGCGTAGATGCCGGTGCCGTGCAGGTTGTAGGGCGACGCCTGGACCTCGTCGGCGTTGATGTTGTCGCGCAGGTCGTCGTTGTGCTCGACCTTATCGGGAAGCGGGCCGTCGACATACTTCACGATGTCCAGAGCGGCCAGCTCACGCACGTCGCTCTGTAGCTCGAGCGTGTAGACATCTTCAACCACTTCCACGACTTCACCATATTCGGCCAGGGCCGGCTCGGCATCCCCTACATCCGGATAGACGAAAGCACGCACTGTGCGCTGCTCCCCCACGCGCCGCGAGATCTTGTCTTCCGCAGTGAGCTGGAAGACCGCCCTGACGAGCGACTCATCTGCTCGTGCCATGGCGCCGGGCTCCACCGATGCCGTCCACGCGTAGTTGGGTATGTAGTCGTAGAGCGTGATTCCCTGGGCGGCCAGCTCTGCGCGCTGGGCGCGGGTAGGAATCTCGTAGAACTGGATCACTACGTGCGCGGCCTCTTCGTACGAGCGAAGGGTCGGAGCCGGCTCGAAGGTCCGGCTGGACAGCTCTATGTCGTAGGTGGCCCCGAACGACGCGCCCGCCGTCAGGATGATTGCGAGCACGCTCAGGAGCAGCAGGCGTGGCGGTGAGGACCTCATGGACTAACCTCCCGGTCTGCGCCGATGAATGGCATCTCATAGCTCAATATAGAGCGAGGCTCGCGGACCTGCCACCCGGGACGGTCAGCGAACCCCACGCAACTTCATTATATCACATGCTATGTTTCTAGTCAATGAATCGGCCCGATCTCCGCGAGCCTATGGACGTTGCCGGTTCCGAAGCACCCTGTAGACCTTCGTGAGAGCGGGCGCCCTCACGTCGCGGTCCTCACCGGGGAGCGAGATATAGCCCTTCTTGTACCACTTGTATGGGCGCTCGATGAGATCCAGCTCCAGCTCGTAGAGGTCAGGGTGCCTGTCGAAGATGGTAGGCCCGGGTGCGACGGCAAGCGTGCGCACGAAGATGTACTCGATGTCGGCCCGCAGGAGTTGCTGGTGACCCAGAACTGGTCCAACCTGCACCAGATCAGGCTCGAAGCCCCAATCACCCATCATGAAGACCTCGTTACCCGGCAGATTGCCGGCCACCGGATACCTATAGGTATTGAAGATGTCCACACCGGGTATGTCCAGGATGAGTATCCGGGTCCCGGGCGCCACCTCATAGACCCAATCCGGCATGTGGTAGTGTTCCTGCTTTCCGACGTACCCCAGGTGTGACGACAGGAGGTCGTTCTCCGCGTATATCACGCGCAGCGACTCGGCCGTGGAGAAGAGGAGCGCCAACCCGAGGAGCACACCGACCGTCGCCCGCGCCCTCGACGCGACCTCGTCCAGGAGAAGCGCCACGGGCGCGCACGCCAGCCCGACCGCCGGCAGAAGGAACCTGGGGAGATGATGGCCCCCTAGCCACCACATGACGGCACCTCCTGCTGCGAACCCCACGAGCGTCAACCGCGCCAGCCGCAATCTCTTGCGTGCGCCGCCTCGGAAGATCCGCCAGACGCACAGACCGAATGCGGGCAGAGCGAGAGCGGCGAAGGCCGCGCCGAACCCGGCGGAAGCGCTGTAGGACCCCTTGATGGCGCGGTCGATCCAGGGATAGACGAACCATAGAAGGTTGTTCGACACGTAGACAGGGTCGTGACGCCCGAAGGCTCCCGATATGGTGCCTAGAGACAGCGGGGCGAAGGGGTTGCCGGCCACGATCCAGTTCTGGACAAACCAAAAGAGCGACGGGACGAGAGCGAGCAGGACGAAGAGCCCCGTGCGCACGGCTGCTGACCTTGTCGCCCTCGAGGTCTCGAGATCGCGCCAGGAGCGCACGGCGCGGAAACGCGTCACGTAGACAGCAGGCACAGCAAGGACGATCAGAGGCAGGACCGAGTACTTGACCCCGACCGCGAGGCCGAACGCGATGCCCGACACGCACAGCTCGAGTAGCGAGAAGCGACGCCCGCCGCGCGCCCTCGTCGATCTCATGAGCAACAGGACGCCCGCGAGCACGAGCCCCGCGACCATCAGGTCGTCTTTGGCCAGAGCCGACTGGAAGAGGACCATCGGGGCGCCGAGGAAGACTAACGTCGCAGCAGCCGACGAGAGCCTACGGCCCCCGAGCTCACGGGCGATGCCGTAGACGCCGATCGCGCCGAGCAGCCCGAACGGCAGCTGCACGAGCGGCGCGAGACGGTCGGTTCCCGTGAACATCGACAGGAGAACCGCAAGCTCGCCATTCCCAGGGTAGAACGTCGCAATAGTGCCGTAGTTCCCGAGGTTCCCGTGCTGAAGCCATGCGAGGGCCTTCGGCATGTGATACGAGAGCACGTCCCATCCCCTGGGCGGCGCAGAGAGGCCGAGGTTGGCGGCGTTGGCGAACACAAACGCCGCGAAGAGGCCCACCAGCACCTCGGGCACCCGGCCGGACGCGCGGCCGCCGCCAGACTCAGAGCGTGCCGGGCCGCACCCCTCTTCCCCACGGGGCAACCAGCCCGCGAGGCGCTTCGAGAGCAACCAGATGCAGGCGGCAACCGCCGCGGACGCGACCACAAGCGGAGCAGCCCGGACCACCGGGGCGCGTGAGACGGCGGCGATGACCCCCAAAACCTGAAAGGCGATGACAAGCTCGGCGAAGAGCGTGACGCCGAAGACCGCGAGCCTCAGCGGCCAGGCCCGCCACAGACGCGAGAATGGCACGGCGCCGATGGTCAGAAGGATGACGGTAGGTACTACGAGGAAACCAGAGTCCATGTGACCGTCACGTGGGAGCGCGCCGGTGCTCGGCTAGCTTCCCTTGATCCATAGGAGAAGCGCAGCGAACACGTCGCCGTGAACGAGCATGTAGCAGAGGAAGGACGCGACACAGACGAGAACCACAACGAGAGACGCCCGCTGCCCAAGCTCTTCTGCGCGCCCGCACCGTCCGCGACTCGCTGGCATCACGACCTCGACGAAAGCCCGGTTGAACTACGGATGGAAGATCACTCCGGTTGAACTGCCGATGGAGAATCACAGGAACTCTAGCAGACGCCAGTGGCGCGAACAAGCGCCAGCGGCCGGACGCGGAAGGAGGTTCCCTCGAACTCAGAGACCCAGATCGGACAGGGTCCGCGAGGCTCAGGGCATGACAGTTGCCGCCCCCGGTGCTACGTGAGATCGACGCCTCTCTCGCCGGCAACGACCTCTCCGATCACGCGTGCCTCGCCCCAATCGCCAGACATCACGCGCACCATCTCATCTGCGCCTCCGCTGTCGACGACGACGACAAGCCCTATGCCCATGTTGAACACACGATAGGCCTCCCGGTCGTCCAGATCGCCGATCTCGCAAAGCATCCGGAAGACGGGCAGCGGTTCCCAAGCCGACTTGTCGATTCGGGCCCTGCAGCCTTCCGGTAGCACGCGCTCAATGTTGTCGAAGAACCCACCGCCGGTTATGTGCGCGAGCCCGTGTACGCGCTCGTCCGGAAGAAGCGGCTCCATGGCTGTCAGGTACTCGCGATGGACCGCCAAGAGCGCCTCCCCGACCGTGCAGCCCAGCTCCGGCACGTGCGTGTCGACATCCATACCGGCCTTCCCGAAGACGAGGTGGCGCGCGAGCGAGTAGCCGTTCGTATGCAATCCCGTCGAAGGAAGCCCTATGAGCGTGTCGCCGACCTCGACCGGCTTTGCAGCGTCCAGCTCCGCGCGGCTGGCCGTGCCGATCATACAGCCGACGACGTCGAACTCGTCTTCCAGGTAGACGCCGGGCATTTCGGCGGTCTCCCCCGCTATCAGGCTGCACTCGACCGTCTCGCACGCCCTGGCCATTCCGGTGACGACAGACGCCACCACGCTGGGCTCGAGCTTCGAACTGGCGAAGTAGTCGGAGAACGCCAGAGGCCTCGCCCTCTGGACCAGGAGGTCATCGGTGCAGTGATTGACGATGTCCATGCCGATCGACTCGTAGCTGCCGCACATGGCGGCGACCTTGATCTTGGTGCCAATCCCGTCGATGGTCACAGCCAGGACATCCCGCCCGATGCCGGCGAGATCGATCAGGCCCGCAAATCCTCCGTACTGCGCCAGGACTCTCGGTCCCCAGGTGGAGCGGACGGCGTCCTTCATGAGGTCGACCGCATCACGGCCCGCGTCGATGTCGACACCAGCCTTCGCGTATTTGCTGCGTTTGTCTCCCGCCATGAACGTGGT
>WJLY01000257.1 GCA_014728245.1 Candidatus Effluviviaceae Genus IV sp. | reverse complement strand
CGCGCTTGCGCTCGCGGTTCTTATCCTCGTGATCGCGGGAGCTTGTGACATTGCCCGCGCGTTCGAGCTCTGGGAGAGCGAGGACGGCGACAGGTCGGTCTCGCTGGGCGTGACCGCGAAGTGGTCGACCGTTCTTTCCAGAGCGCCGGACGCGCCGCTCCTCTATCCGGAGCGCTGGAGCGCGGCGTCGCTGTGGAGGCTCAGGCTCGACGCGAACGCGCGCGCCGCATCGTGGCTGTCCTTAAATCTCGCTTCCGTGGAGAGGGCGAGGCTCGTGTCGGAGGGGGCCGGGGCGGCGGGCGGGTCGTTCATCCTGCCGGACTACGAGACGAGCCCCTACAGGCTCTTCGAGGCCGACGCCGAGCTGGTGAGCGTCGGTGACACCTACAGCCTCTCGCACGACCTGGACCGGGCGTCGGTGGCGCTCGGTCTCGGGCCCGTGGACGTCGAGGTCGGCCGGCAGGCGATCGGATGGGGCAGGGGCGTTCTCTTCGGGGCCACCGATCTCTTCGTGCCGTTCTCGCCGCTGGAGAGCGACCGCGAGTGGCGCGCCGGGGTCGACGCCGCCAGGATCTCGTTTCCGCTCACTAGCCTGGTGTCCGGCGAGGTTGTCGGCGTGGGAGGAGACACCGAGGAGCAGTCGGCCGTGGTCGGGCGCGTCCTGGGCTACGTCGGGTCGGTCGATGGAGAGGTTGTGCTGGGGAGACGCGGGCGGGATGAGATGGCGGGCGCTTCGATGTCGATGCCGCTCGGGGACACCGAGATACACGGGGAGGCGTCGGTCTTCCGCCTCCCCGAGCCGCTCCCGGACGGAGGCGGCCCGGGCGGCGACGACGTCGTGGCGAAGGCCGTCCTGGGAGCTTCCTACAGCCTGGACCTCGGCAGCGGCGTGTATATCGTCGGGGAGTACCACTACTCCGGGTTCGGCGTCGCCGACATCAAGGACGCGACCGCGCGGCTGCTTGACCCGGAGTTCGCCCGGAGGTACGCTCGGGGTGACTTCTCGATACTCGGGCGGCACGCCCTGGCGTTGCAGACCACGTACGGGCTCTCCGGGGCCTGGTCCCTGGGGTGCGCGTGGATCTCGAGCCCTTCAGACGGATCGGGCGTCCTCGTTCCCTCGTGGACGTGGCTCTTCTCGGACAGCGTGACGCTCGAGGCGTACGCGCATCTCAGCTACGGGGACGAGCCGGAGGGACCGATACTGATGAGCGAGTACGGCTCCGTGCCCTCGAGCGGGCTGGCTCGCATAACGTTCTACTACTGATGGTGTACGACCTCGAGTCCGCTGAGATGTATGGCGCCGTGGGCGGTCGAGTTCTGTAACCACGGGCAGTCGAGAGTTCGCTCAGTTCCGGGTGTTCAGTTGCTCTCAGATCCCCACAAGGAGTGGGAAGGAGGATGTGAGATGGCCAAGGAAGAGGACGGATGCGTCCAGCCGGCCGGAGGGCCGACGGGCGCGGAGGAGGCGCAGGAGGGCGGCATGATGATGAGGTCGCCGGCCGCGGCTCCGCGAGCCCGCGTCGGGAAGGAAGCGCCCGACTTCGAGGCTGCAGCCTACATCGCGGGCGAGGGTTTCAAGAACGTGAAGCTCTCCGACTACCGCAAGAAGTGGGTTCTGCTTTGCTTCTACCCCGGCGATTTCACCTTCGTCTGACCCACCGAGCTGTCGGCAGTTGCCGACGCATATCCCAAGCTCAAGGAACTCGGCTGCGAGGTTCTTTCCATGAGCGTCGACAGCCGCTTCACTCACAAGATCTGGAACGAGACCGAGCTGTCGAAGATGGTTGACGGCGGCATCCCGTTTCCGATGCTGACGGATGCCGGCGGCCAGATCGGCACCGTCTACGGCGTCTACGAGAAGGCCGCGGGCGTGAACATCCGCGGTCGTTTCATCATCGACCCCGACGGCGTGATTCAGGCGATGGAGGTCCTGACCCCTTCCGTCGGCCGCAACATCTCGGAGACGATTCGCCAGGTAAAGGCGTTCCAGCACGTTCGCGAGACCGGCGAAGCGACGCCGTCGGGCTGGGAGCCCGGAAAGCCCACGCTCAAGCCGGGGCCCGACCTTGTCGGCCGCGTGTGGGAGGTGTGGAAACCGGGGCGGTGACGGCTGCGCGCCGCTCCCGCGGTTCGCTCATCTGTACAGCGCCTTGATCCTGCCCCAGCTCTTCTCCTCGACCGTCGTCGAGGCGGTCGGCGCGTGCACCCTGTAGCCGCACCCGTCCGGGACGTCCGGGAGATCCCACGAGCTGTGTGTCATCCCGGCGTACGGGGCGCACGTGTGGCCGTTGTCACCGGCAGTGATCGTCCAGTGCGCCCAGCTTGCGGGGTTGGGGTTGTCGAAACGGAACTCCGAGTAGCCGAACTCAGGCATGTAATCGTCGAGTGTGTCGTACCACGAGACCCAGTATGTGTCGTCCACCTGCGTGATGGAGTCGCAGTGAACCCACCCGTTCGGCTGGACCCAGTTCGTGTAGTTGCCGATGTCCGGGTCTAAGACCTGTACGTGGAACCCGTGCATGTACTGGCCGTAGCCCGGCGACGTCAGGTACCAGTAGGTCGGGGGATGGCTCGGGTTGTCGCCTCCCTGCGGCTCGCAGACGGCCTGGGGGACGGCGAACCAGCCTTCGCAGTCCACGTCGCCGGGCGTCTGGACCTCGAGGCCGAGAGCGCCGTGGGAAAGCACGCAGAAGTAGTCGAGGTCGTTGTTGCAGTCCACCGTCGCCTTGCCGTCGACGGGACTCGCGAGGATCAGGATGTCGCCACCCGGTCCGAGGTAGTACCAGGGGATCCTGGCGACGGGGAGGATGCCGAACGGTGCAGTCGTGCGCACGCACTCCGGAGCGGCTACGACCCATCCGTTCGTGACGTCGTCCGGGCCGCCGATGACCGTCTGTGCGTCCGGGTGGAAGACGCTGACGTCGGCGCTTCCCGCCACGAACCCTCCGCATCTGAAATCGAGCACGAGCGAGAACCCGGTGATGCCGCCGCAGTACGGGCTGAGAGTGTCGAAGCACAGATAGACATCCACGATCGTGTTCGGGAAGGCCCCGGGGTTCGAGTGGACGTAATCGTCCGGCTCCATCGTGACGAAGGCGCGGATATAGGGATTCTCACCGGCGATTGCCGTGCCGACGACGAGGAGCGAGAGCACAACCACAGCGATGGCAGTGCGCAACATGTTGCCTCCCTTGATTGTTCGAGCGCGGGAAACGCTCCTCCGATTGGCGTGTCGGGCCGGGCCACGTGGAGGGTCAGCTAGGCGGGAGGCGTGGCAAGCGGACTCGAGGAGCTGGCCGACGCGCACGCGGCACGGGCCAATCTGGCTTCTCCCCATTATACAACACTATAGGCGGCCAATGGGATGGAATCTCTGACCCTGCGCAAGGCCGTGTGGACTTCATCTGGGCGGCGCCAACCGTAGACCGGCGATGGACGTTCCCCGCCAACTGGCACCGGTTGAACCAGGTGGTCGGACACCCGCGCGAAAGCCCGTGACGCAGGTTTGCTCCTCTGATAGCATGTCGCGCATGAACGTCATTCGGAACGTTGGTGACCGCGATCGTGGCGGAAGCAACGCAGGCGCGCGGGCGCCTGCCGCGCTTGCCGCGTGCCTCCTCCTGTGCGCGGTACTTGTT
>WJLY01000256.1 GCA_014728245.1 Candidatus Effluviviaceae Genus IV sp. | reverse complement strand
TGAACGATCATTACCTCGGGGCCCTCGTAGTCGCGGCGTATGCTCACGTGCGTCGCCTTCCTCTGGTTGAAGAGCGCCATGAGCGCCGGGCCGCCGCTCTCGCATCTCGAAACGAGGAAGCCTCCCCTGGGCGCGAAATGCTCATTCCTCCAGTCCCTCCACCGCCAGCGCACGCCGAACGGCGGCCTCTGGTACCTTACCCGGTGCAGACCGTCGGCGCACGGTATCTCGAAGATGTTCAGCGAAGGCTCATCCCCCTGCAGGGCGGTCGACATCCTGACGCCAGCGGTCAGCATCGCCTCGTCCTTCCGCTCCTGGGCCTTCTTCTCCTCATCGCGGTCTTCCGGCCCGTTCCGGCAGCCTCCCGCGTCGTTCGTCCCCATTCCCGCGCTCTCGCCTGCGCCGTCCTTCCCGGGCTTCGAACGGCCCACGTAGCGCAGCGTGTAGGACTCGAGCACGAGCGGCAGCGCCTCGTCGACGGACGCCCGCTTCGTGACCGCGACGCCGTCGGGGCTTTGGAGCCTGCGCGAGTAGCCGACCGCCGGCGCCGAGGGCGCCCCCGAACCGCTCTCCTCCTCTTCCCTGCGAAACGACGACTTCCAGATGTCGCCCGGGGACCCCGCCTCGCCGATGACGAGCTCCGAGCCGCCCAGCAGGATGTACTGCCCCGCCATCGTGTACGACTCGGAACGCGCGAAGAGATCGGTCCCGGAACGTCCCGACAGCGACAGCAGTCTCGCGCCCCGGTGCGGCTGAAGGGCCGCGGTGACGAAGGCGTTACTCAAGATGTCCTCCGCGTAACCGTCGCGATCCACGTCCACGCGCCTGAGCGTGGCCACGCGCTCACCCGCAGCGGGCGGATCCAGGCGGGGACGCCTCGGGCACAGGATCCTTGCGCTCTCGCTCGAATCCAGCACCAGAAGATCGCCCTTGCGGGGCCGCCACGGGGCGAGGTAGTCCCTGTGAACCGTGATCTCCTTCCCGACCACACGTCCGGGGACGCTGAGCGACCTCACGGCGGAGCCCACGACTGCGGCTCTGACTCGCCACTCGGTGTACTCGAGCCCGTTACGGCGTCGATAGCGTCGCCTGAACTTCTCGGTCCTGACTTCGGCGAGCAGCCTGCGCATCCTCTGCTCCTGCTCGGGACGCCGCCGGGAACGCGTGCGGCGGTCGCAGCGCCCCTCCGTAAGACGGTCGTCCCTGACCCCTCAAGATATGAAGAGGTGGAGAGCCCTTGAGCTCTCCACCTCTTCGAGTCAAGTTCTCTGGTCGGTCCGGCCTGCTACTTCACGTAGTCCTTGAGCGACTTGCCCGCCTTGAACTTCGGATAGTAGTGGGCCTCCACGTGCTTCGTCCTGTCCGTGCCCGGAATGCGCCAGTCTCTGGCAGGCCTGTGCTCGGCCGCGAAAGTCCCGAATCCCGTTATCTGGATCCGCTCGCGCTTCTTCAGCTCGCCCGCGAGAATGCCGGACTCGATTGAGAAGAGCGCATCGATCACGTCCTTGGCGGCCTTGTTCGTGAGACCGGTCTTCTGGGCCAGGGCATCAATCAGCTCAGCCTTGTTCATCCTGTTCCCCCCTCTCGGCCAACGGCCAACGAGACTGAAACCATAGGTCCTTCGGAAGTTTGGGACAAGCTACAACAGAGCCTTCAGGCTGTCAACAGGAATCCTCCCAAAAAGCTGGGCTTGTGGGGGACCCCTCGCCCCGAAGGGGTCGGCAGGCTATATCTGTGCCTGGATTGTATACAAGACGCTGCCGCCGGCAGCCGGTCAACGAACGCCGCGCCTCAGGTGCTTGGCGCCGGACTCGGCCTGTATCTCGGGCAGGGACTTGACGTTCACGCGGAAGTAGTACTGCCACTCACCGTCGTAGTAGCGGCGCGAGAACTGGGCTTCCCAGCAGTGAAGATCGCGGTAGATCGTGTACTCCTGGCTCGCCACTTCCTGTTCCTTGACATCATAGTGAAGCTTGTAGTTCACACGCCAGTTGCGCGTCAGCGACAGGGCCACGCTCCCGTCCAGCCAGTAGGTGCTGTTGTCGGGGTTCGCCCCGCGCGAGTACCTGAAGGTGAGCGCCCCGGACCACGGGCGGCGACCGGGCCTGCCCATGTCGCCCATGCGCGCCAGCTCGGACCGCAGCTCGTCGACCGGGGACCTGGTCTCGCCCGCGATACGGTCCTCCCAGCTGTCCTGGACGGGGGGCTCGTCGCCGGTGAGCGACAGAGAGGCGGTCATGCTGGTGTTCTGTATGCTCCACTCCTCGGTGTCGTGCCTGGCGTTCCAGCGCAGCGACACCGCCCTCCCCGGCCGCACCTCCAGCGCCGTCGACAGATCGGACCAGCGGTGTCCCTCAGACTCGAAGTCGTAGGCGGTCGAGGCGGAAAGACGCGCCAGGTTGTCTATTCGGCGGATCTCCTCCCCGCTCCTCCACTTGACCTGCAGCTTGTTAGCCAGCGACATGCTGACGGCCTTCCGCTTCCTCGGCGTTCCCCCGAAACCCGAGAGGCTGTAGAAGAGGTCCGAGCCGGAATCATCGAAGTACTGCGGAAACTCGGGCGTCCAGGAGAACGACGTCGACGGTTCGATGATGTGCCGGAGCGCGTGAAGAGGCCCCAGGTCGGGGAAGAACGTGCCGTAGATCGTGGTGCCGGCCGACACGCTGCCGCTGTACGTGAACCTGTCCGGCAGCTCACGCCCCTCCCTGTCGCGATCGTACCAGTTCTGCCTCGCGCTGAACCTGGGCGATACGTTCAGCCAGCCCAGGAGCTTTCCCGATCCCCGGACCGACATTCCCGCGCCGACCGCCTGTCTGACATCGAGTTCATCCTCGGACCTGTCGCGGTCGTTCACGGCGTCCAGGTCCCAGCTGTAGGTTATCCTGGAGAGGATCTCCTCGAGTCCCCCGGCGCCGTCCCCGGCCTCCAGCAGCGGTCTCTGTGACGCCGTGACCTCGACCTTCGGCAGGAGCTCGTCGACCGTCTCGCGGTCGAGCTGCTCGCGCCTGTCGAGCGTCACGCCCGCCGAGATGCCGCTCCACCTGCCCCTCAGCCAGACCTGCGAGTGCAGGCTCCTGTTCACGCTCTCCTCGATCGTCTGGTACGTGTCTCCGGCGTAGGCCGCGTCGCTCCGGAAGTCGCCCGAAGCGCCGGCCGTCCAGTTCCGGTCGATCTCCTGCCTGTGTCTGAACCTGAGGTCCCAGCGCCGCCTGTTGTTCAGGAGCTCCTCCATGAACGACGTGCTCACCGAACCCGAGAGGACGTATCGCTTCTTGTATCTGCCCTCCATGTGGCCGATCCACTTCGTCTGCTCGTAGTAATCGCCCCACAGCGTCACGTCGAAGTAGTCGCTCGGCGCCCAGTAGTACCCGAAGTTGCGTATGAAGCGCCCCTTGTTCTCCGTGATCCCGAGCTCCACCTGCGGGATGAGGAAGCCGGAGTGGCGTTCCCTCCGGATCGGGAAGACGTAGAACGGGAGCGCGAATACCGGGATCTCGCCGATGTACAGGATCAGCGGGCGGGCGATGACCTTGTCGTTCAGGTAGACCTTCATCTGGTGGGATTCCAGCCTGTAGTGCGGCGGGTAGTCCGAGCACGTGGTGTACACGCCTCCGCCCACGACCAGGGCGCCGTCCGACTCCCTCAGAAGCTCCCGCCCCGTGTAGAGCCCTTCCTCGAAGGTCGTGACTCCACTCGTCACGACTCCCGACTTCCTGTCCAGGTCGTAGACCAGCACCTTGCCCACGAGCCTGCTGTCGGATTCGCGCAGGTCGGGGGACCCCGTCGCGGTCAGCAGCTGCTCTTCCGGATCGTAGATGACCTCGTCCGCGTCGAGGACCGTGTTCTTGTACTGAACCCGCGAGTCATCGGACAGGACGATGCGGTTCCTCGCGACGTAGTAGTCGATGCGCCGCGCCTCGTAGGCGACCGACTCCAGCTCGACCGTGTCCGCCGCGGCCAGGGC
>WJLY01000255.1 GCA_014728245.1 Candidatus Effluviviaceae Genus IV sp. | reverse complement strand
TCCGCCCCAGACGTGTGCGAAGCGGCGGCAACCGCGATCGCGCGCACGACGGGGACCCCCTCGGCCGACGCACGTGCGCGGCAGACGGTGGGCGACTAAGACGCCGGGGCGGGATCACTCCCGCCCCGGCTCCACTCCGAGACCCCACCTCCGGGCGCAGCCGTGCCGCCCGGCCGGGCCTCTCCAGACCATGACTTTCGGTACCTACCGGTACATGGCCTTGATGCCGCCCCACGTCGCGTCCTCGACCGGCGAGAACTCGTCGCTCCCGATCTTCACCCACTTGATGTACCAGCCGGGGTAGAAGATCGAGCCGTCCGCGCCGAAGTCGAACGCCACGAGGATGCTCTGCCCGACGTAGTTCGAGAGGTCGAAGCAGTCGCGCACGAACGCACCGCCCTGGGCGATCGCGTGGCCGCTGAAGATAGGCTCAAGCGCCACGCACGGGTTGCCGCTGTAAGCCGCGTCATCGTCGTAGCCGCGGGCGGGGTGGACGATGTTCCAGGTAGCGCCGCCGTCGGCCGACACCTTGACGTTACCGCCGTCGTAGCTGAACTCGGTGTCGTAGTAATGACAGAGCTCCATGCACCAGCAGGACGCCGTGATGTCAAACGGGCCGATGATCGCGCGCTCGCCGCAGTTCGCGTAGAACGCGTCGAGGTCGGTGGCCAGCAGGTTCGTCACCGGCACGTCGTCGCACGCCAGATCCGGTATCGGGCCGTACGCGGAGCCCGGATCGAAGAGCGGCTGGCCCCACTCCCAGAAGCAGGAGCCGACGCCGCCGCAATCCTCTGTGTAGAACCCGCCGTCATCGACGTTGAAGTCTACCACGTCGCAGACGTAGACCGACGGGCAGCAGGGCTCCTCGGGGCACGCGCACACTTCGCAGTCGACCGTCAGCGTGTAGTCGCAGTCCGGGTTCCCGTAGTAGCCATCGACGACGATGTAGTACGTGCCCGGCTCCAGGCAATTCGTCGTCGCCGTCAGATTCCCGTAGGCGATGCAGTCGTTCTCGTCGCAGCTCCCCAGCACGAAGACGTCGGGATCTCCCGTGACGTTCGAGAGCGCCGCGGTGACGATGTAGCAATCGGGCCCCTCCAGCGTCAGCTCGTAGACGACCTCGCCGCCGGTCTCCTGCCAGCCCACGCAGGAGTAGTACTCGACGACGTTCGGGTTCGTGTAGGTATTGCCGGTGACGACGTCACCGCAGTTGATCGCAATGGCGTTCGAGCAGTCGAGCGCCCTCGTGGTGGGCACCGGCGGCTCCGCCAGCTTCCCCTTCTCGCCCGCGAAAGCGACGGTCGCGACGAGGAGAGCGAGCAGGATCGTTATCGCGAATCGCATTGGTCCTCCTTCGAGATGAGACCTGTATCCACGACCGCTCCCGCGGTCCGCGGGCGCGGTACCGCACGCCACAGCAGAGAGTCGGGCGATCACCTCCTTTCGGACCCGGTGAAGATCCGTCTGCCGATGTGTCGCCTGGAGTTGTCAGGTGCCATGCCCGGGAAGTCATCGATCCCGAGGATCCTGATTCGGGCTCGGAATCCTGCAGATGCAGATACTAGCACAGGAGGTTTGACAAAAGCAACGGTCTGTGAGGCACGTTCGGAGAGGGTTACCGGGGCGCGATTGAGCGCTCCTTCATCCCTTTCGCACAGACAAGAGCGGCATCGACCCGAGGAAACGTGCGGCCCGCCCGAGCCCACAGCTCCAGGCCCCCCTCCAATAAAAGAGGAGCGGCCTCGTTCGGCCGCTCCCCACTCGTCCTCGTACTGCCCGCGCCGGCGCCGGCTAGCCCTCCCAGTCCTCTGTCAGGTAGACCTCGCGCCTGCAGGCGGGGCACATCACCATATACGAGTCGTATCGTCCGACCTTCTTCTCGTCGGGGCGCTCGCCGGGGTCCGTGGTCGCGCCGAACCTCTGGTGCAGGGGAACGAGGAGCGTCGGGTTCGCGACCGCGAGAGATCCGACCTTCCGGGCGATCCACTCCAGGTGTTCCCGCGTGGTTATCACCTCTCCGCAACGCTCGCAGCGCACCAGCTCCTTCTCCACCGACGTGATGGCCTGCGCCCTGTCGAAGACCGCGAGCGCGTACTCGTGCGAGAGCCGGATGCCCTTCTTCGTCGTGCAGTTCGCCTCGCACTGGCCGCAGTAGATGCAGTTGTCGAAGTGGTGGATCAGCGTGCGCGTGTTCCCCTCGTCGATCACGTCGATCGTCCTTGCCGGACACACCTCAGCGCACGCGCCGCACCCGATGCAGTAGTCCTCGTCATAGAGCGGCTGCCCGCGGAACGCCTCCGCAGGCTCGAGCGGCGTGATCGGGAAAGATGTGGTATCCGGACCCTTGACCACCGCCGTCAGCGCTTCCTTGAGCTCCCGGAGCTTCGGCTTCTTCATGCTGGCGCATCTCCCTCAGTCGTCTCTGTCGGTTCGCTTAGCCTCTCGCGGCGCGGTGACTCTCGCTACTCCCTGACAGGCCCGTGGGCGACCTCTACTCCTCGGGCGCCCGGTGGGCCGACCTTGCGGCGGCCGGAACCCGCGCCCGCGCGAACTCGCGCTC
>WJLY01000254.1 GCA_014728245.1 Candidatus Effluviviaceae Genus IV sp. | reverse complement strand
GGGCGCGCTCGTTCTAACGTTGTGCGTGCTCTCTGCTCTGAGGGCTGCGATAAGAGGCGTCGCGGGCAAGTCTCTGTCCTTTCTGATGGTGGCCGTCTACCTGGCGGGCCTCCTCGCGGTCTACCGCATTTGACTGCCGCCGGAGCGGCCCGCGTCGAACGGGGCGGCCCGGCTGCCGCCCGGGCGGCCGGCGTCGAACGCGGCTATTCAACTGTCGCCAGGGCGGGCCGCAGCGAACGCTACAGGAGGTGGGCATGGAGAACGCTGCTCTCATGGACTACTGGGGTCTCGTAACGAGATCACTACGTCTCTCCTGGAAGCATAAGTTCCTCTGGTTCTTCGGGTTCTTCGCCGCCTCATCCGGAGGGGGCAACGTCGGGAGCTGGCAGGAGGAGGGCGCGCCGTGGCTGCAGGACTTGTTCCTGCGGAGTCCACACGTGTTCGTGCTTCTCATCATGGCATTGGTCATAGTCGGCCTGCTGCTCCTCGTTCTCAACGTCATCAGCACCGGCGGCCTGATCCGCGGCGTGTCGGAGGCCGGCCGGGAGCGCCCGATCACATTCTCGGCGACATGGCGGGCCGGCCTGTCGACGTTCTGGAGGCTTCTCGGCCTGACCGTCCTGGCCATCCTGGTGTTCATCGTTGTCACGATGGTCTGCGTGGTTCCGATCGTAGTATCGGCGCTCGGAGGGCCCCCCGGTATCGCGATAGCGTTCGTCATCGCGGCGGTCCTGTTCCTTCCCTACATCGCGTTCCTGCTCGCGCTTACGTTCACGGTCACTTACGCGGAGCGGCAGATCGTCCTCCGCGACGCCGGCGTGTTCGACGCCGTGCGTTACGGGTGGGAGCTTCTGAGGGCGCGGGTAGGGGAGTCTTTCCTGTTGTGGCTCACGGCGCTGCTCTCGCGGCTCGTCTTCATCCTGGGGCTCATCGCGGCCCTCGCAGTCCTGGCCATTCCGTTCTTCATCATCGGGATCGGGAACGCGTTCGTCGCCCTGGTTCTGGGGATCCCGGTCGGTGTGGTCTTCATCATTCTGGCGACGTCGTGGTTCTCCACGTATCTGTACGCGCTGTGGACGCTGGCTTACGAACGGTTGAGCGGTTACGGTGGGGACGTTGAGGAGTCCGCCTGGCCGGAGGCCGTGGGAGCGACAGGTGACGTCTGAGAAAGACAGCGGCAATGATCGGCGCCGTCTGCCCCGCGAGATATCGCGGCACGGTTCGCTTCTGACCGAGCAGCGCAATCCGCGATCGGCGTCGCTCGACAGGATGAGCGTGTCGGAGATCGTCTCGCTCATAAACGAAGAGGACGCGACTGTCGCGGAAGCCGTTTCGAGGGAGAGAGAGAACATCGCGCGAGCCGTGGAGCTCGTGGTAGGCCGGTTCCGGCGTGGCGGGCGACTGATCTACGTCGGCGCGGGCACCAGCGGCCGCCTGGGCGTACTGGACGCGGCTGAGTGCCCTCCGACGTTCGGGACCGATCCCGCGATGGTCCAGGGAGTGATCGCGGGGGGCCACGAAGCTCTGGTGAGGGCGCAGGAAGGCGCGGAGGACGTCTCCGAGGACGGCGTCGTCGCCGTTCGAGAGAGAGACGCCGTGGCCGACGACGTCGTGGTGGGAATCGCGACAAGCGGAGTGACCCCCTATGTCCTGGGGGCGCTCGAGGAGGCGAAGAGGCGTGGCGCGGGAACGGTCTTCCTCTGCTGCGTGCCCGACCCGGAGATGGCGGTCCCCGTCGACGTCAGGATATCGCCGCTCGTTGGGCCCGAAGTGGTGACGGGTTCCACCAGGATGAAGGCGGGAACGGCGACGAAGCTCGTTCTGAACACCATCACCACCGCGGCGATGGTGCTGCTCGGCAAGACCTACGGGAACCTCATGGTCGATCTCGTGGCCACGTGCGACAAGCTCCGGGACAGGGCCTGCCGCATCCTCATGGAGACCACGGGCATCGACTACGATGGAGCGGCGGCGGTGATAGCGGACGCGGGCGGCTCGGTCAAGACCGCCATCGTCATGCAGCGGACGGGCCTCGGGCGCGGCGCTGCGGAGCGCTCGCTGGAGGAGTCCGGATGGTCCGTGCGGGAGGCCCTGGCGAGGCACGAGCGAGACGCGGGTTGAGGCTTCGAGCTTCCAGGAACGTAAATCGAGGAGCGTGATCTGGGGACTGCTGATCAGGAGGCCTGCCTGCCGTCGGTAATCGTCCACGGCGGGGCGGGCGACTACGATCCGGGCGAGACGCACGAGAGCGGCCTCATCGAGGCGGTCGACACGGCGTGGGCTCTGCTCGCCGGTGGGGCGAGCGCGGCGGACGCCGTCGAAGCCGCCGTCGTCGCCATGGAGGACAACCCGATCTTCAACGCGGGCCTGGGTTCGTCCCTGAACATGAAGGGCGAGATCGAGTGCGACGCCTCGATAATGCTGTCGGACTACTCTTGCGGGGCCGTCGGAGCGCTGCGGGCCGCCGGCAATCCGATTCGCGCCGCCAGGCTCGTCATGGACAGGACCGATCATGTTCTCCTCGTCGGAGCCGGCGCCGACGAATTCGCGAAGCGGATGAATCTGCCTTCGGCGGATCTTGTGACCGAGAGGCGGGCCGCGATGCACAGGAAGAACCTCGAGAGGCTGCGCGCGGGAGAGGAGGTCCGGTTCATGCCCCGCATTCAGGGGCTGGCGGAGGAGATGGGCATCGGCACGGTAGGCGCTGCCGCGCTCGACCGGTCCGGCGGGCTGGCGGCCGCCACCTCGACCGGAGGCCTCACCAGCAAGCTCCCCGGACGCGTGGGGGACGGCGCCATCATAGGGGCCGGGACGTACGCCGGGCCGCACGCCGCGGTCTCCGCGACCGGTCACGGCGAGCCGATCATGCGACATCTGGTGGCGAAAACGACGGTCGACGGCGCCGGAGAAATGGGGATCAGGGAGGCGGTGGACAACGCCGTGGAGATCGGCAGGCACCACGGCGTCGGGTTCGGTATCGTCGGAGTGGAAGCGAACGGAGCGATGGCGCACGGTTTCACGACTCGGGCGATGAGCTGGGTCCGCCGGGACGAGTCCGGGCAGACTACGTTTCTGGACTGAACCGGGAGAACGCGCGGCAGAGCGCCGGCCGAGCCGAGCCTGGGACTGGACTGCGGCGCATCGTCCCGCCTCACTCGAGTGCCGATGCTTCGTCGGCCCGAGCGCGGCACCAGTCGCGCGCTGGACTAACTCGCGGCGAAGCAGCCCTCCTGACTTGTGCCACGGATGGTCGCCGGGCAGGGCGCGGCCCGGGCGGCCTGTACCATGGGAGGTTGTCGGAATTGCCTGACCTTGACCCCGGGCCGCTTGCGGCCCGCCTTCTGGAGATCGCTTCCGGGAGCCCGACGCTGGCTCTCGGACTCATGTCCGGCACGTCGCACGACGCGGTCGACGCGGCGCTGGTTCGTATCGCGGACGCTCCCCGGGGGCCGCGAGTGTCGCTCGAGCGCTTCGAGAGCTTCCCCCTGCCGGGTCCGCTCAGAGAGAGAATCCGCGGCGCCCCCGGGGCGCGGCTCGCGGAGCTCGCGAGGCTGCACTACGACCTTGGCGAGGCGTTCGCGAACGCCGCTCTCCGCTTGATCGAGAACGACGGGCGGTCACCCGCAGAGATCGACATCCTCGGCTCGCACGGCCAGACGGTCTACCACGAGCCGCCGGGGGGCGGGCGAACCGGGGCCACCCTGCAGCTCGGGGAAGGGGACGTGATAGCGCGCCGCACCGGGATACTGACCGTGTCGGACTTCCGGGCGGCCGACGTGGCGGCCGGCGGGTCCGGCGCTCCTCTCATCCCGCTCGTCGACTGGTTCCTCTTCCGCAAGCCCGGGCATTCCCGGCTCATGCTCAACCTCGGAGGGATCGCCAACGTCACGTTCCTGGGTGACAGCCTGGAGGAGGTCATCGCCTTCGACACCGGCCCCGGGAACGCGCTCCTGGACGAGATCATGTCGAGAGCGACCGACGGAGCGGAGTCGTTCGACCGGGACGGACGTCTCGCTCTGGAGGGGGAGGCGCGCGAGGACGCGGTGGAGGAGTTCCTCCGCCACCCGTACTTCGCGAAGCGCCCGCCGAAGTCGACGGGGAAGGAGCTTTTCGGGAACGAGGCGGCGCGACGACTGGCGCGCATGGTGAACCGCGACACGCGCCTTGAAAGCCTGGAAGGAGCCCCCCTCCGCGACCTTCTCGCGACCGCCGCGCTGGTCACGGCGCGCGGCGTCAGCGACGCGACGAGGTCGTTTCTTCCGCGCGTCGAGGAGGTTGTGGCGAGCGGCGGAGGGACTTCGAACCGGGCGATCATGGAGTGCCTCCGGCGGCTCTTCGACCCGGTCCCGGTCGTGGGCCTGGAGGCTCTCGGCATGGACCCGGACGCCAAGGAGGCGGTCGGTTTCGCCGTTCTGGCGCGCGAGACGCTGCGCGGACGCCCGGGTAACTTGCCGGGCGCAACCGGCGCACTCGCGAGGACGGTGCTCGGCAAGATCTCGCCGGCGCCGCTCATGATGCGCTAGAAGGCGCGCGACCGAGACGCTCCTCCGCTGAGCCGCCGGTGTGACCGTCCTGAAGAGGGTCTTCGTCCGGTCCTGCGAGACCTGCGTTCCAGGCGTAGCGGAGCCGGGGAAAGAGGGTGGCGGAGGTGTTACCCAAGCGCGATCTTGCGCGACTCATCATGACTCACTACCGGGACGGCCCTGGAGAGCGGGGCGGCCCCGGTTTCGAGCGGGCGCTCCGCGAGGTCGCCGACCTCGGCGTAGGCGGATGCTGCGTATTCGGCGGCGAGCTCGAGAGGACGGCCGCTCGGATCGGGGCTCTTAGGGAGGCCGCGCGCGGGCCCATCCTCGTGGCGTCTGATCTCGAAAGGGGCCTCGGCCAGCAGGTCAGGGGCGGCACCGTGTTCCCGTCGCAGATGGCGGTGGCCGCGGCCGAGAGGGGCATGGGGACGCGCGGTGCGGGAAACGGAGCGGCCGAGGCG
>WJLY01000253.1 GCA_014728245.1 Candidatus Effluviviaceae Genus IV sp. | reverse complement strand
GCTGGCAGGCGCCCCGACGCTTCGGGAACGCCGGTCGCCGCGGCGCTCGGCCTCGGCTCTTCGCGCCCACAATCGCGGGGCGGCCGTCGACGCGGCGGCTGCTACAACCTGCACCCGCCGCCGTCGACCGTCTCCGGGTATGTCTTGGCCTCTTCCTCTCCGCGGAGCACCCTCAGGCACCCCTCGGCGAGCGCCCGCAGCTCGTCCTCCCCCGGAAGCACGATCACGCCGGCGAGGAAGCGCACTCTTTCCGAGATGCGTGCCACGATCTTCTCCGACTTGGCTATGCCTCCCGTCAGGACGATCGCGTCGAGGTCGTCGCCCAGGACGACCGCCATCGCCCCTATCTGCTTCGCGATCTGGTAGATCATCGCCTCGAGCACGGCGCCCGCCTTAGCGTCGCCTTTCTCGGAACGCTCGAGCGCCTCGACCGCGTTGTTCGTGCCGAGGTAGGCCGTGAGCCCGCCCCCGCCCACGAGCTTCTTCATGATGTCCTCCTCGTCGTGCTCTCCAGAGAAGCACATCTTGACGAGGTCGACCGTCGGCAGCTCGCCTGCCCTGTCGGGCGTGAACGGGCCCTCCGAGAGGCCGTTCGTCACATCGACCATCCGGCCGTTCCTGAGCGACGCGACCGTGATGCCGCCGCCCAGGTGCGCGACGACCAGGTTCGCGTCGCACACGTCCTTGCCCAGCTCCTTCGCACCAGCGCGCGCCGCCGCTTTGACGTTGAGGGCGTGGACGAGAGACGTTCTCTCTATGTCCGGCGTTCCGGAGTAGCGCGCGACGGCGTCCATCTCGTCTACGCACGGCGGATCGACGATGAAGGACTCGATGCCGTAGTCCCACGCGATGCCGAACGCGAGCACCGCGCCCAGGTTCGCGACGTGCGGCCCGCGCACCTCGGCGCGCGCGTCCGCGATCATCTCGTCGTTCACCCTGTAGGTGCCGCTGACGGTCGGCTTGAAGAGGCCGCCGCGCCCGACGACCGCGGTGAGCGTGCCGAGCGACACGCCGTGGTCCGACAGGAACTCGAGGATGGCGTCCTTCCGGTACTCGTACTGGTCCCAGACGCGCTCGAAGCGACCGAGATCCAGCTCGGTGTGCTCGACTGCGTTCTCGTAGACGCAGTCCTCGCCCTCGAACACGGCGACCTTCGTCGACGTGCTGCCCGGGTTCAGGACCAGTATCCGCTCTTTGCCGCCGCTCTCGGCCTTCGGCATGGTAACGTGGCCTCTCTTTTCTCTGGCACGCCGGGCGGTATTCCCGTCCCGCGGGTCCCGTCCCCGGGCGCCCGCCCGTTCCTTCCGCGCGCTAGTAGCCCCTCTCCTTGTACACCTCGCGCTGGATCAGGAACTTCATGATCTCGGCGGTGCCTCCGCCGATCGTCATGAGCCGCGCGTCGCGCGCGAGCTGCTCCGTCCGGTTCTGCTTCGTGTAGCCCTCGCCGCCGGTGACCTGCAGCGCCTCGTACGTGATCTCCTGCGCCGCGTTCGTCGCGAAGAGCTTCGCCGCCGCGCCCTGGCGCGACGCCTTGAGCCCGCTGTCTATCATGCGCGCAGCCTGGAGCGTCAGAAGCCTGGCCGCGTCGATCTTGACCGCCATCTCCGCGATCTTGAACGAGATGCCTTCGAACGAGCGAATAGGACGGCCGAACTGCTCGCGCTTGACCGAGTGCTCTATCGCCACCTCCATCGCCGCCCGCGAGTAGCCGACAGCGCCCGCCGCGAGCGACGTGCGCTCGGTGTCCAGCTCGTCCATGAGGACGGCGAATCCCTTGTTCTCCTCCCCTACCATCTGCGAGGCGGGGACGCGCACTCCGTCGAACTTGAGGTGCGACACTCTGGCGCCGCGCATGCCCATGAGGTCGTGGTCCTCCACGACGCTGAATCCGTCCCAGTCCGTCTCCACGACGAAGGCCGTCATGCCTTTGCGGGCCTTCACCGAGGGGTCGGTCACCGCGAAGACCAGGATGTAGTCGGCCTGGCTCCCGTTCGTGATGAACCGCTTCTCCCCCGTGATGACGTACGCGTCGCCCTCCTTCACCGCCTGCGTCTTCATGCCCGCCGTGTCGGACCCGACGTCGGGCTCGGTGATGCCGATCGCGCCGATCTTGTCGCCCCGGACGATCTGGGGCAGGTACTTCTTCCTGAGCTCGTCCGATCCGAATTTGAAGATGGGGGGCGCGAAGTAGACCGACGTGACCCCGCGGGAGACGTCGACGACGGGCGAGACGGCCGAGATCTCCTCGGCGATGATGATCTCGTGCACGGCGCCCTTCCCGGTGCCTCCGTACTCCGGTGAGATCATCGCCCCCATGTGGCCCGCGTGCCCCACCTTGCGGAGGATCTCGCGCGGGTACTCCGCGGTCTCCTCGATCTCGTCGGCGTACGGGGCGATCTCCTTCTCTGCGAACGCTCTCACCTCTTCGCGGAACGCGTTCTCCTCTTCCGTAAACAGGACGCTCAGCATGTGGGTTCCTCTCCGGGGTGTTGGTGGGCGGACGCCTCAAGCGGCGCCCCGCTCCTCTCTGCCGCATGCCCGGCGTCGCCGGACGACACGGGCCCTCGCCTTCCGCTCACGCCCGGCCGGCGCTATTCCTCCGACGCCGCCCGCTCGATCTCTATCATCG
>WJLY01000252.1 GCA_014728245.1 Candidatus Effluviviaceae Genus IV sp. | reverse complement strand
GACCGACCTGTGGTCCGAAGCGCGGGCCCGGGGTTTCGCGGACGCGCTGACCGCGCGTCTGGCGCCGGACGGCCGCGTCTACCGGGTCGGGGAGCCGCCCGCCGCGGGTCCGGCCGAAGTCGAGGCGCTCATCGGTGATGAGAGCGACGTGCAGTGGGAGCCGCGGGGCGGCTCGGTCGGCGAGACGGGCGACCTCGCGTACACGTACGGAACCTCTGTGATCACGCCGCGGGAAGAAGGCGCGACGAAGAAGCACAGAGCCTATCTCAGAATCTGGGAGCGACTCCCCGAGGGCGATTGGAGAGTCGTTGTCGATCTCACAAATCCGATACGCGAGGACGCGGGCCGCGGGGAGTGAGAGCGGGCCGCGGAGCGAGCGGACGAGAAGAAACGCGGGAGGTGCGTCATGACACTGAGAGCCTGCTCCTGTTTGCTGATCGCGATGGCTCTTCTGGCTCTCGCCGCCTCATCCTGCACCTCGGCTGAGACCGGTGAGAGCGGAGAGAGCGCGAGGACCGGGGAAGAGGGAGTTCTGATGATTGAGCCGGGCGAGGCCGGAGCCGAATCGACGGACGAACTGGCATCCGCGGACGCCGCTTTCGCGCTCAGCCTCTACCGGAGGCTCGGCACGAGAGAAGGCAACGTCTTCTTCTCACCTCACAGCATATACACGGCGCTGGCGATGACGTACGTCGGCGCCCGCGGGGAGACGGAGCGGCAGATGGCGGAGGCCCTCGAGCTGCCCGCGCTGGGGGAGGACGTGGCCAGGTACACGCCTGAGTACAGGGCGCGGCTGGCCGGGGCGTTCGGCGCGCTCTCGAGGGATCTCCAGTCCGAAACGTCGAGCGATACGCACGTGTTCGCCGAGGCGAACGCGCTCTGGTATCAGACGGGCTACGGGTTCCTCGATCGCTTCATAAGCCTCAACAGAGAGGGATTCGGGGCGCGCATCGAGGCGCTCGACTTCGCGAGGCAGACGGAAGCCGCGAGAGGCGTCATCAACGAGTGGGTCGAGGAAGAAACGCTGGGCAAGATCGAGGAGCTGATCCGGCCCGGCGATCTCGACGAGCTCGTACGCATCGTGCTTACGAACGCCGTCTACTTCAGGGGCCTGTGGGCGGAGGAATTCGACCCCGAGGCGACGAGAGAAGCGCCCTTCCACGTCGTGCCGGGCGAGCCGACCGAGGACGTCGGTGTTCCGATGATGTCCAGAAAGGGCGACTACGCCTACGCCCATGTGGAATCGCCCGGCCTCCAGATCCTGGAGCTTCCCTACGCCGGGGAGAAGGCCTCGATGCTCGTCGTCCTGCCGGACGAGGATCTGCCCGGCGGCGTATCGACCGTCGAGAAATCGCTCACCCCTCAGGCGCTCGAAGGATGGATCTCGCGGATGGGCGAGCGGGAGGTCACGGTGAGCATCCCGAGGTTCGAGATCACCTGGGGCACCGAGGACATCATCCCGGATCTCGAAGCGATGGGTATCACGGACCTCTTCGACGAGAAGTGCGACCTGTCCGGCATCGACGGGACCTACGAGCTGTACGTCAGCAAGGTGCTGCACAAGGCCTTCGTGGAAGTCAACGAGGAGGGCACGGAGGCCGCGGCCGCCACCGCCGTGGTTGGCAGGCTGAAGGCGTCCATGCCGCTCATGTTCCGGGCGGACAGGCCGTTTCTGTTCCTGATTCGCGACACAGAGACCGGGGCTATCCTGTTCATGGGACGAGTGACGGACCCGACCGGATGACGGTCCTCCGCTCGCTCCGGCGCAGGGTCACGAGATCGGGTCCGTTCGTAGGCGCTCTGGCGTTTGTGACGAGGCTCTTTATTCTGGTCTACCAGGCGACATTGCGCGTCAGCCTGGAGACCGAGCGCGGCTACGACGAGCTCGACAGCGACAGGGTCCTGTACGGCTTCTGGCACGGCAGGCAGTTCCTCCTGGTCCCGAGCTTCAGGGGATCGGGCATAGTCCTCATGACCGACCTGTCGTGGGCGGGCGAGATCCAGACGCGCGTGCTCAGGGGCCTGGGTTACAACGTTGTGCGCGGATCGAGCAGGAGACGGCCCGCCCGGGCGCTCATCGCCATGAAGGACGCGATCGAGCGCGGGAACCCGGCGGCGTTCGCGCTCGACGGTCCCCGGGGGCCCGCAGAGAGATCGAAGCCCGGCGCGCTCTTTCTCGCCGCGAAGCTCGGCTACCCGCTCGTGCCCGTCGCCACAGCCGCGAGAAGACGGTTCTGCATACCGCGTACGTGGTGCGACTATCAGCTTCCGCTCCCGTTCTCGAAGTGCGTCGTCCGTCTGGGGCGGCCCCTGTGGCCCGGGCGCGAGCAGGTGACCGCTCTCGACGTCGACAGGGAGGTCGCGCGGGTCGCGCGGGAGGCCGAACGGTCGGTCGGCCGCCGGGTAGCGTGAGGGCGATCGATTACCGTTGCCATGCTCGATACGGACGGCAACAGAGCCAACGCCTGCAGGAAGAAGACCGCGCGCTCGCAGACGGAGCGAGCGCCCAGAAGGTGGAGACGACCGCATGGCCGATGAGGTGAAGAAATCCAGCGAGGAGTGGCGTAGAGAGCTCACGCCCGAGCAGTACCGCGTCACGAGGGAGAAGGGAACCGAGCCTCCCTTCACGGGAAGGTACGACGATTTCAAGGGTGAGGGGACCTACTACTGCGTGGCGTGCGGCAATCCGCTCTTCCGATCGAGCGAGAAGTACGACTCCGGATCCGGGTGGCCCAGCTTCTGGGCGCCCGTCTCCGAGGACAGCCTGGCCACCGCGCCCGACGACTGGGGCGGCATGCGTCGCACCGAGGTCATGTGCGGTAGGTGCGGCGCGCATCTCGGGCACGTATTCGAGGACGGGCCGAAACCGACCGGCCTCAGGTACTGCACCAACTCCGTAGCTCTCGACTTCGGACGCGAGAAAAGGGAAGGCGGGACCGAGGGGGACTAGACCGGGCGCGGCCGCGTGGGCGCGCGCAGGACGCCGCGTTCGCCGTCGTGAGGTCGGGCCACGCGCCGGACTCTCGCGGCGGGTGCCCTCTCTACGTTTCCGGAAGCCCGGGCTCGACGAACACGACCTTCTCGTTGGTGACGACCGCGAGGCCCGGCTTTGCGCCTCGCGGTTTCCTCACGTAGCGCCGCTCGGTGTAGGTGACCGGCACCGCGGACGAACCCCGCGCCTTGCTGTGGAACGCCGCGATGGCCGCGGCTTCCATGATCGCGCGCCGGTCAGGCTCGCTCTTCTGTCCGTGCTTCCTCAGAACGACGTGCGAGCCCGGCGCCTGCCGCACGTGGAACCACAGGTCCCGGGGCCGCGCGACCCCGTGCGTCAGAAGATCGTTGTCACGGTTGGACTTGCCTACCAGGACCTTCCACCCTCCCGAGACGAGGTACGTGCGGAAGCGGACGCGGTCCGCGCTGTCGGCGCTCGCGCCTCCGCGCCTGGGCGGCCGGAACGCGTTCTCGAACTCCCGTAGCCCGGACCGGGGAGCCTCATCTATGGCAGCGAGCGTGGACTCGAGCGACTCGGCTTCCGACTTGAGCTCGGCCCGCCTCTCGGGAGCGCGCCGCGCCTTTCTCTCGGCCTTGCGGGCCCTGTTGAAGAGGGCCTCGGCGTTCCGG
>WJLY01000029.1 GCA_014728245.1 Candidatus Effluviviaceae Genus IV sp. | reverse complement strand
CGATAAGCGCGTCGGACACCTGAAGGGGAATCGACGAGAGGAACTGGAGTTCCTCTTCGGTCTGTTTCTTCGACGTGGCGTCGCTCAGCACGGCGGTGAAGAAGGTCTGGTCGGCGGCTCTCCAGGCGCCGATGGAGAGCTCCATCGGGAACTCGCTGCCGTCCTTCCGGAGGCCCACGCCTTCGACGTTGGCCCTGACGTAGCCCTGTCCCTCAGAGGACACGGCGCGCCTGAGGCCGTCGACGTGAGCCTGCAGAAAGCCCTCGGGGACGATCATCGAGAACTGCCGTCCGATCGCCTCGGCGGACGAATAGCCGAACATGGTCTCGGCCGACTTGTTCCACGAGATGATCCTGCCGTTGCTGTCGGTGTCGACGAGTCCGCTGGTCAGCGTCTGGGCGACCGCGTCGGAGCGTCCCCTGGATTCGGCGAGCTCCCTGGTGGCGCTGATGCGCGTGAGCCCGGCGGAGACGATGTCGGCCGCGTGACTGAGCACGCCTACGTCGTGGTCGTCGTACTCGTCGGAAGCCTGGTAGCTCTGAACGGCCAGCACACCGAGGAGCGCGTCCCCGTCGCGGAGCGGTACGCCGAGCCAGCACTGACATGGGGATCCTACGACGTCCAGCTCGCCCGCCGAGGCCAGCTCCTCGATCTCGCGCGCGCTCAAGAGCACCGGCTTCTCGGTTTCCAGCACTCTCGCCGTAAGCGTCTTCCCGGGCGGGAGGGTCGAGAACTGATCCTGGTCCTTCTCGTCCAGGAAGAACGGAAGAGACACCCTGTCCCGTTCCTCGTCGCGCAGGGCGACGAGGAAGTTCCTGGTATCGAGAACGCGTCCGAGTTCCTGGCGGGCTTCGAGGAAGAGGTCCCGGGGACTGCCTGCGCATGCCGCTTTGGCGGCGACGCGCCCGAACACCCGCACTGTCGTCTCGGCGTGCCGGATCTCGGTGAGGTCCGTTATCGTCAGGACGAACCTCCGGGGCAGCCCCTTTTCGCCGCCGGAGGCCGTCGCGGCGACCCTCACGCGCACCCAGCTGTCGTCGGACCGGCGCGCGACGAGCTCGCCGGTCCAGCTTCCCGACTCCTGGAGCTTCCGAAGCATGTTGTGGCCGATCTCGGGGCTCTCCCAGAGGACCGCCTGATCGGCTCCGAGGAGCTTTCCGGGATCGTCCAGCTGCCAGAGCTTCGCAAGACTGGGGTTCATGTGGGCTATCACGCCCTCGTGGGTCAGCACGACGATGGGGTAGGGGGAATCGGAGACCGCCTTGTCCCTGACCGCCAGTCTCTCTCTCAGCTCGGATACCCTGCAGATGTCCGCGAATGACTCGGACAGTGTTCGGGCGGCCTCCCGCTGCCTTTCGTCCGCGACACCGGTCGCGCCCTCTGCGGTCAGAAACCCGAAGATCTCGCCTCCGACGCACGACAGGGCGGCCATCGGGGCGCTCGGAGAGTCCGGTTCGCCGTCACCGCGTACGGCGGGCTCTCGGTTCCAGGCGGACGCCATCCGCTCGGCCACGTCGGGCGCGAGTTCGAGCGGGAAGCGGTCTTCTTCCTCCGGAGCCTCGCCGTCCCGGTCGACGGCCGTGACGAGTGACAGCTTTCCCGATCCGGCGTTGAGCCGGTATGCCGCGGCCGAGCGACTTCCCGTCAGTTGAATGAGGTCGTCGAGGATCGAGGTCGCTGCGGAGCGAAGCGGCGAGTCGCTGTCCATCGCGACGCCGGTTCGCCCGACAGCCGCTCCCAGCGCCAGCCTGAACTCCAGCTCCCGGGTCGTCTCAGAGCGTCTCTTCGCAAGCTCGATAGACTTGAGCGCGTGGCCCATGTCCTTCGCGAACCTGGCGAGCATCGCCTGTTCGTCCTCGGCGCTCAGGGATTCGATCGTCGACTTCACGCATGCGACGCCGTACACGCCGCCCTCGGTCTCCAGCCGGATGGCCAGAGCGCCCCGGCCGTATCGCTTCTCCTGCAGGGGGCATCCCGCGCACTGCGCGACCACGTCTCTCACGAGCACCGGACCGCTCTTCGAGAGCGCCTGCTCCGCGCAAGCGGGCCAGCGTCCCCGCTTCATGTCCTCGCTGAGCGTTCCAAACGGCCCCTTGCACCCCTCGTGAATCGCGACCTCGGCGGTTCCGTCCTCTCCCACGCACGCCATCCAGGCGCTCTCGTAACCCCTGGCGCGCCTGAGCCGGCCGCAGGCCTCCTTGAGGAGAGCATACCGGTCCGCCTCGTCGTGCCGGAAGGGGACCACGTCTCTCGCCGTCTTGAGGAGCGTGTCCATGTGCCGGGTCCTGGCCTCTGACCAGCGGAGCCTGTTCAGCGTGTGGCCGATCAGTACGGCCCCGGCGACGAACGAAACCAGAATGGCCAGCCGCCCGAGGAGCTCGTTCGCAGCCGAGGCGCTCATCGACCCCGGCGCTGAAGACAGGTTGCGCATGTCGAGGCCGTCCAGGATCGGCATCGCTGTCCACGATGCCAGTCCGATGAGGGCGGCCAGCAACACGGCCTTGTGTCCCGCTCGCATAGTCCCTCCGACCGATTCAGTGGTACGCGCCCCGGCCCCGGGGCTGGACGCGGTCCACCGCTCTGCGGCCCGCCCTCCCGGCGGAGGCCGGCGCCGCTCCTGCGCATGCATACCCTATTCTCGGGCGGTTCATGCATAATCCGCGCCAGACGGGATAGAGTCCGGTGCCGGAGACTAGGCTTTGACGGCCCGGATCATTGTGGTATCCTGTAGGCTCTCGAAGCGTAGTTGCCAGGCTGGCAGCGGCCCGACGATGCCGGGGCCCCGAAGTCCCACGAGCGCGGAGGTGAGACGTGAAGGTCAAGACGCAGATGGAAGGAGATGTGGCCGTCGTTCACGTGTCAGGTAAGCTGATGGGCGGACCCGAGAGCGACCAGCTCAGAAACGAGGTCAAGCGCCTGATCGACGAGGGCACGAACAAGTTCGTGATCGACCTTCACGGTGTCCCGTGGATCAACTCGACCGGTCTCGGCGCCCTGATGTCGGTCTACACGAGCGTCCAGCGCAGCGAGGGTTCGCTCAAGCTCTGCAACGTCTCGGACAGGATCCAGAGTCTCTTCATGATCACGAAGCTCCTCACCATCTTCGACACCTATCCTTCCGAGAAGGACGCCGTCGGGGCCTTCAAGTAGAGCGGAGGCCGAAGAGACTGACATGCCCGAGCCACGTGACGCGAACGGCAGACTCGTGCTCCCCAGCGTTCTGTCCGAGCTGGAGAAGGTCGACGGCCTGGCTCTCGAGTGCGCGAAGGAGGCGGGGCTTCCCGAGCAGGAAGCGATGATGGTTGCCATCGCGGTGATCGAGGCCGTGACCAACGCCATCGTTCACGGCAATCGCTTCTCGCCGGACAGATCGGTCGTAGTGGAGTACGGCTGCGAGCCAGGCTGCGTTAGGTTCACGGTGCACGATGAGGGTGAGGGTTTCGACCTGTCGTGCGTGTGGGACCCGACCAGTCCCGATCGACAGATGGAGTGTTCGGGACGCGGCATATACATCATGCGGGAGGTGATGGACTCGGTCGAGTTCGACATGACGGACGGCACGACCGTCACCATGAGCAAGACGACGTAGGGCCGTAGCGCCGGGTCAGTCGCGCGCGGCTGCGCCTTGCGCCTGGGAGCGCAGCGGGCGAACCGGCGGGCGGAACGGTCGCGCGGGCGGCTGAGCAGGCGTGGGGCGAGGGCAAGCAGAGCAGATGAGCAACATGAACCGAGGGCCTCTCATTCGAGAGGCCCTCGTGTTCTTCGTACGGACTCGGCGCCGCCGCGCTCGAAGCGGCGCGGGCGCGCTTGCTGCCCTCAGGCGCCCTTCTTGTACTTGTCTATTGCGCCGGAGCGTATGCAGCGAGCGCAGACCAGTATCTTCTTGGGCGTGCCGTCGATCACGACTCTAACCCGCTGCAGGTTCGGAAGCCAGCGCCGCTTGGTCACGTTGTGCGCGTGGCTCACATTGTGCCCCACGTTCGGGTGCTTTCCACAGATCGCGCATTTCCTCGACATGGTATCCTCCGAGTGATCAGTAGCTAACACCAGAAACTACCACGGTGACCGCAGGCGCGCAAGCGGATTCCGTGCCGCTTGTTGACCTCCAGGCGGGCGTGCTCTAGAATCCGCAGCTGGCCGGGGCTTCCCGTCCGAGCGCCGTTCACTCTCGCCAGGAGGGGCGCAAGATCGAAACCACGCTCTCCTCGGACGTTCGCTATCTCAAGGGCGTAGGTCCGAAGTTCGCTCAGCTGCTAGGACGGTCCGGGGTCGAGACGATCGAGGACCTGCTCTACTACGTGCCGCGCCGCTACACCGACTGGTCGCGGATCTCCCGGATCGGCGACCTCAGAGTGGGCGACCGCGTTACGGTCGTGGCCGCGGTCATATCCTCGGAGGTGACGAGACGCGGCCGCCGGGTGGTCTTCGCCGCGGCGCTGGAGGACGACTCGGGCGCCGTCTTCGCCAGGTGGTTCAACCAGCCCTATCTGAAGAACGTCCTCAGAAAGGGCGTGAGAGCCGTCGTGAGCGGCGAGGTCCGGTTCGACCGCTACGCGCGGAGGATCGAGTTCGTGAACCCGTCGTTCGAGGTCCTCTCGGACGAAGAGGCCACCGAGCTAGTGCACGCGGGCAGAATCGTCCCCGAGTACTCGCAGATCGGCCGGCTCTCGGGGCGCAGGATACGCCGCTTCGTGAAGACGGCGCTCGACCGGTTTCGGGACGATCTGGTCGATCCGCTTCCCGCGCGCGTGCTGGAGAGGCGCGACCTCCCGGGGTTGCGCGAGGCGATGGGCGACGTCCATTTCCCGAGAACGCTCGAGCAGGCGAAGAGGGCCCGGGGAAGGCTCGCATACGAGGAGTTCTTCCTCTTCCAGGTGATCGTCGGGCTGAGGCGCCTCGCCGCCGGCCGGGAGAGTGGCGCGATCGCGTTCGATTGGGACGAGCGAGAGCACGAGCGCTTCCTGGCCTCGCTTCCGTACGAGCTCACGTCGGCGCAGAAGCGCGTCATCGAGGAGCTGCGGTCGGACATGACGCGTCCGCGGTCGATGAACAGGCTCCTTCAGGGCGACGTTGGTTCGGGCAAGACCGTGGTCGCGGCCGCGGCGCTCCATCAGGCCGTGTCGAACGGCTACCAGGCGGCCCTGATGGCGCCGACGGAGATACTCGCCGAGCAACACATGGGGAATGTCGAGGCGCTGCTGGCTCCGCTGGGAGACAGGGTCTTCCTGCTCCGGGGAGGTATGCGGGCGGCGGACCGCGAGCGGACGCTCGAGGCGCTGCGCGACGGCGAGGCGCAGGTCGTCGTGGGGACCCACGCTCTCATACAGCCGGACTCGGAGTTCGCGAAGCTTGGCCTGATTGTCGTGGACGAGCAGCACCGATTCGGAGTCGAGCAACGCGCGGCTCTGCGCTCAAAGGGCGCGGCGCCGGACGTGCTCGTCATGACCGCGACGCCGATCCCGAGGACCCTGTCGCTCACGGTCTACGGTGACCTGGACGTCTCCGTGCTCGACGAGCTGCCGCCCGGACGGAGCCCGGTCAGGACCGCCGTCAGGGACGAGGCCGGCCGCGAACGGCTCTACCGGTTCCTCGCGAGCGAGATGGGGAAGGGGCACCAGGTCTTCGTCGTTTACCCGCTCGTGGAGGACTCCGACAAGGTCGAGCTGTCGGCGGCCACCGAGATGTACGAGAAGCTGAGGACGAGAGTCTTCCCGGGGTTCGGTCTGGGGCTGGTGCACGGCCGGATGAGCCCGGAGCAGAAGGACGACGTCATGGCGCGCTTTCAGGGCGGGGAGATCGACCTTCTGGTGTCGACCACCGTAGTCGAGGTCGGCGTCGACGTCCCTAACGCGACCGTGATGGTGGTCGAGCACGCGGAGCGGTTCGGACTGGCGCAGCTCCATCAGCTTCGCGGGAGAGTCGGGCGCGGATCGACGAGGTCGTACTGCGTGCTCATGGTCGGAGGCGGCGCGTCGGAAGAGGCGAGAGAGCGCATTCAGATACTCGCGGACACGAACGACGGCTTCGAGATCGCGGAGAAGGACCTGGAACTGAGAGGCCCGGGGGAGTTTCTGGGCGTCAGACAGCACGGACTGCCGCGCTTCGCCGTGGCCGACCTCGGTCATGACTCGCGGCTCCTGGTGAAGGCCAGAGAGGACGCCTTCGGCTTCCTCGACAGGGATCCGGATCTCGCAGGCGAGGAGGGGCGGCTCGTGCGCGACGCCATACGCAGGCGGTTCCGGGACCGCGCGGGCTTCGTGGACGTCGGATAGGAGGGACACAGATGGAACGCGGTGAGTGCCTGCAACTGGTGAAGGAGCATTGCAGCAACCGGAATCTGCTCAAGCACATGCTGGCCACGGAGGCCGTGATGAGGGCGCTGGCGAGGGAGCTTGACGAGGACGAGGAGGCCTGGGCGACGGCTGGCCTTGTGCACGACCTCGACTACGACGAGACGGCGGAGCTTCCGGAGCGCCACGGGCTCGTCTCGGCCGGCATGCTCGAGGAGCGAGGGTTCCCCGAGGACATCATCCACGCCGTCAAGGCGCACAACGAGCACGCGCCGAGAGAGAGCGCCATGGACAGGGCGTTATACGCGAGCGACCCGGTGACCGGTCTCATCGTCGCCGCGGCCCTCATGCACCCGACGAAGTCGCTCGGCGGGCTGGATGTGGATTTCGTGATGAGGCGTTTCGGGGAGAAGCGGTTCGCGGCCGGCGCGAGCAGGGAGCAGATAGCGACGTGCAGCGAGCTGGGACTCGATCTGGAGCGGTTCATCGGAGTGGCGCTCGGCGCCATGCAGGAGATCAGCGACGAGCTGGGGCTCTAGGCGGGCCGGGTCTGGAGTTCCTGCAGGAGTTCCGGGCTCCGGGTGGAGACCCGGGCTCTAGTAGAGGACGCGCTCCGGGTTCATCCTCTTGCCGCCCCGCTTCACCTCGAAGTGGACGTGGGGCCCGGTGCTGACGCCGGTGCTTCCGACCTTGCCGATCCGCTCGCCGCGCTTGATGGTCTGGCCGGTTCGGCAGGTTATGGATGAGCAGTGTCCGTAGAGCGTCTCGTAGCCGTTCGGGTGCTCGAGGATCACGGTCCTGCCGTATCCGCCCTTCCAGCCTACGAACTTGACGCGACCGGCCAGCGCCGCGCGTATCGGCGTGCCGCTCCTGGCTGCGATGTCGAGCCCCGTGTGCATCATGCGCCGCCGGTACACCGGATGGAGACGGACGCCGTAGCGGCTCGATATACGGCCGTGCACGGGCCAGGCGAAACGGAAGAGCTGCTCGAGGGCCCCGGAGCCGGGGACGAAGAGCTTCTGGCCGATCCTGAGTCGGTCGACGTTGACGCCGGGATTGGCGTTAACGAGATCGGTCATCTCGACGCTGTACTTTTTGCAGATCCCGTCGATCGTGTCGCCCTTCCGGACGTTCACGTATGTCCCGTCGGTGTCGGGGATCTCCAGGATCTGCCCGGGTCGCAGGTAGCGAGCGCTGGGCAGATCGTTCATCGCGACTATCGTCTCGATGCGGACGTGGTACTTCTTGGCGATGTTCCACAGGCACTCGCCCCGCGCCACGGCGTGCCGGACGATCGTGGGGGCGCCTTTCTTGGCCTTCCCGTTCCCGCCAATCGGCGCTTCCCTGGCTATCGGGTAGAGGAACTCGAGCGAGCGGTCCCACGACCTGTCCCGCGTGTAGAGGAGCGGCAGGCGTACCTCCGTCTTGCGCTTCGGGACCCGCGCGTAGCTGGCGCTGTTGGCGCTCGCCAGAAGGTCTACGTCGATCCCCTTCCTGGCGGCGATCGCCTCCATGTCCTCGCCCGGGTCGGCCACGTAGTCGTAGCTCGCCACGTCGCCGGGGACCGGCGTCACGACACCCAGCACCTCGAAGCTCGAGCGCAGATAGTCGCCGCCCGTGCCGGCCATGACACGACCCCAGGGGGAGAGCATGTCCAGCATCGGCGACCTGGGGTTCAGTTCGATGTCCGGACCGCCGGCCGCCGACCTGTCGACGACGAACCCCGACGCGACGACCAGCATCACCACGAGAATGGAGAGTATGGAATAGAAACGGGCCGTCTCGGGCAGCCTGTTGAACCGCGCGAGCACCGAAGATGGGCACAGGAGGTCTGTCCGGTTACGCTTATCCATAGTAGCTAGGGAATATACGTTCCTGACGCAGTGCTGTCAATACCCTCACGATGCTGGCTCGACGGCGGCCCGGGCGGCCCCGCGGCCCCGGGCTTCGCCCGCGCTTCAGGGCCCAGGAGCCCCGCTCGGAGGGTGCTTAGAGGAGCTGGAACGAGAACCCCAGCGCGAGCGTCTCCTTGAACATGACGTCGTCGTCGATCTCCTTGTCGTACAGCAACTGGACGTACAGATTCACCATCAGGTAGTCCGTCACGTTCGCGGTCAGCCTGTTCTCCCAGTCGACGTCCACCGACTTCCAGTCGTCGCTTCCGTCCTCCGGGCCCTCTTTGTCTTCCTCGGAGTCGTAGAGCGCATTGTAGGCCCTGAGCCTGCTCTCGAGTCCTATCTTGCCTTCGGAGATCTGGGACCTGTACTCGGTTACGAACTCGACACCGGCGTCCCGCGTGGTGACTGTCTCCGTGCCGTCACCCTCCTCCAGAGGCGAGTAGCGGTCTATGTGCTGCCTGAGGGCGCCGCCCAGCCGCATCGAGAGCTCGCGGTTCTCCTCCTGGATGAGGTCGCGCGCCACGCCCACGCTCTCGGTGAGCTTCACGGGGTTGAAGGTCCGCCGGCTCTCGGGGTTCCTCTCGTCGAGGAACTGGGACTCGACGCGGCCGGAGGCGAAGGGGTCGACCGCCCAACCGCGTGTGAATCTGAGCACCGATTCGAGGTCGATGAGGTCTGTCGACTTGGCCGGCCGCAGCCAGTCCTTCGTCTCGGGGTCCTGGCTGTGGGTCTGCCCGAACGCAAGCTCGAGGCTTGTGGCGGAGTGCAGCGACGGCGTCAGCTGCTTCTCTGCGAGGCTGTTCGAGTTGACGGCCCACGACACGGAGCCCGACTCGCTTCCGGACCAGTTCTCGCTGTAGGCGTTCTGCGTCAGCGTGACATTGAACTCCGACGTTACGTTCCACGCGCCCTCCGGGGCGGCCTCTTCGGGCGCCGTCTCCTGAGCCGGCGCGGCCTGCGCCGTCAGCAACAAGAGCGCGGCAAGGACCATACCGTATTTCATTCGTAACCTCCTCATGCTGAGGCGAGGCCGCCCGGGTGG